>JAISAA010000059.1 GCA_031266955.1 Oscillospiraceae bacterium
GAGAATTTCAGGATAACCGCGCTCCAGTCCAAAAGCCTGCGCAAGTTCTTCAAAAAGGACTGCGTGAACCAGAAGACCGGGGAAATCATCAGCTCCTCCGACATAAAGGCGTTCCTGGATTTCGACAAAGTTGCCGAATACCGGGAAAGCATGGGCTGCTACCAGATAGTGACGTCGGAGCTCGCGCTCGATGCCTTGGACGTCATCGGCAAATACCATGGGCTGACGCAGATCGGGGACCAGTTCCGCGTGATGAAGGGCGATTTGGAGACCCGCCCGATCTTTGTCCGCAGCCCGGGCCATGTCGACGCACATCTCCTCATCTGCATGATCGCCCTCGTCGCCCTGCGGCTCATCCAGAAACGGATCGTCCGCTCAGGGCTGGTAAAGGTTGACCCGGACACCTACTGGAGCTCCGGACTGAACGGCCGCAGGATCCAGCAGGCGCTGAGAAAATGGAAGGTGGACACCCTGCCCGGCGGCCTGTACCGCTTCTTGGATGTGGATGACCCCGGCCTGAAACTGACCCTCGGCGCGTTTGGCATAAACATCCACGCGAAACTCTACCGCAGGGCGGAGCTGAAAAGCATCAAGACGGACATTAAGATTTTCACGTAGGCGCGTTTTGTAGGTACGTTTTCTCAACTCCCTTAAACCCTTGCATACGCGGCAGAAGACGCATGGCAGCAGCGCGACCGGAGCCTGTCTGGGCTCCGCTCACGTTCTGCATCTGGCAAACTCGGGGTATATCACAGTTTTCGGCGGAATTCAACGGTTTTTGAAAATTTGTTTTTCGCGGTAATTCCCACTATATGAAGGAATTTACTTTGCGAATTTATGCAAAAATTTATTTCCGCGTTTTATTCCGTGCGTAGCGCCGCCACTGGTCCTTACGCGCGGCGATGCGCGACGGCAGCAGTCCCGCCACAAACGTCAAAAGCATACTTATGAGCACGAGCGCCGCAGCCCCTATAGCGGGCAAAATCGCTACGCGCGGAATTTCAGTCAGCGAATAGACTATCGCGTTCGCGGGTATGCAAAGCAGCGCCGTTACGGCTACCCCGAGCGCCCCGGCGGAAAACCCGATGATCAGAGTCTCAGCGTTGAACACGCGCGCTATATCGCGCTTCGACGCGCCGATAGCGCGCAGCACGCCGATTTCGCGCGTGCGCTCCAAAACGGAAATATACGTGATTATGCCGATCATGATCGACGACACGACAAGCGAGATCGACACAAACGCTATGAGGACGATACTTATAGCGTTGATAACGACGGTCACGGAGCTCATAAGCAGCCCGATGTAATCCGTATACGTCACGTCGCCGCCCTCTGGCACCGCTGAGTTATAGCGTGCGATGAAGTCCGCCACGGCGTCCTTGTTCTCAAAGTTCGACGCGTAGATGCTTATGGCGGACGGGCTGTCGATATCCGTCGCGCCGAGCTTTTCGAGATTCCCCTCGTATGTGGCATCCGTCGCCGGAGTTGCCGCCGCCATATCGTTCACCATTGCGACAAGCTGCTCGTCCGGAATTCCGAGCGCCTGCGCCTGCTCTATGCTGTCCGCCGTTCTTTGGCGCTCGGACTCGTCGGGTATCGAGTTTATATACGCGATGACCTCGTCCATCGTTTTGAATATCACGGGCTCCGGCGCGGCGAACGGCAGCCCCGTGAACACGTCCGTATCCGGGTCAGCTTTCTGGCTTTTTACGATCTCGGACTCGCTTGCCGCGGTTATGACGTTTCTCATAAGCTCTTCCGTGTAGCCGATATATACGTCGGAAGCGACGGCGGCGGCCCCCGGCTTCGGGCGGAGTATGCCGACGATTTTCACCTTGTCGGAGCGCTCGGCGAGCGCGCTCATATACAAAGCGTCCCCCGATTTGTCTTGCCATTCTTCTTGCCGGCCTTCACCCGATTTCGCGTATACGCTGTGGCGCGGAATTATCGAATATTCGAGGGCGAGAATTTCTTCGTAGGAATAGCTCGCCGCGGCTTCGTCGAGCATTTCGCCCCTTTTCATAATACGCGCGAGCATTTCGTCAATATCGGCTTCCGTTTTAAGCCCGAGAGAATAGAGCATAATGTCCGGAATTTCGTTGCGCTCCGTGATTATGAGCGCCGCCTCGCCGCCGCCCTGCGGGATCAAGCCCGCGACTACTTCATACTGCTCTGCGATAAATTCCCGGTTCGGTATCAGCGGCCGCCACATTTCGATGTTCTGCTGTCCGCCGAACGCCGAGGTATCCATCATATTCGGCGCCGCCGCGCCGCTAGCTCCGGCGCCCGTACTCCCGGACGCGCTGAACCGCTCGAGTATGCGTCCCGGATTGACCTGCTCCAGCCCGCCGCCGGGGATCGCGCGGTAGAGATTAAGCGGGACGTTGTAGGAATACGCGACGGCGGTTGAAATGCCGCGCATTTCCTCCTCGTTCGCGTCGATATACGCTTTCAGCGCCCGCAGGTCGTTGTGCTTGACGCCGCCCATAACGGTGTTCATCATCTTTTCCATAAACGTATTCGTATACACGCGGTCAAGCGGGTGTTCCTCAAAAATCCCCTCGCCGGTGAAGGATTGGAGCAGCCCGCCGAGGTCCATAGCGTCGGCCTCTATCATTATCGGGTAAGAGCTGAGTGTATTGCGCTCCGTTTCGTCTATATACGTCTGCAAACCGTTTGAGAGCGAGAGGATAAGCGCTATGCCGATTATGCCGATGCTCCCCGCGAACGCCGTCAGCGCCGTGCGGAATTTTTTAGTCAGCAGATTCGTAAAGCTGAGCGTCAGCGCCGTTAAGAACGACATAGAGGGCCGCCGCCCGGTGACAGGTACCGGAGCCTCGGGTTCCGCCTCACTTGGCGCCTCACTATCCATTAAAACACGCCCGTCCAGCAGCCGTATTATCCTCGTCGCGTATTTATCCGCAAGCTCCGGGTTGTGCGTCACCATCACGACAAGCTTATCCTTCGATATTTCCCGGAGAACGTCCATGACCTGAACGCTTGTCTCGGAATCCAGCGCGCCCGTCGGCTCGTCGGCGAGCAGGATATCCGGGTCGTTGACGAGCGCCCGCGCTATCGCGACGCGCTGCATCTGCCCGCCGGAGAGCTGATTCGGTTTTTTGCGCAGCTGGTCGCCCAGACCGACGCGCTCTAAGACGGCCTTCGCCCGCGCCGTCCGATCGGCCTTTGACACGCCGGAAAGTGTGAGCGCGAGCTCCACGTTCGCCGCCACGGATTGGTGCGGTATTAGATTATAGTTCTGGAACACGAAGCCGATGGAAAAGTTGCGGTAGGCGTCCCAGTCCGCGTCGCGGTAGCCCTTTGTGGAGCGGCCGTTTATAATCAGGTCGCCGTCCGTGTAGTGGTCGAGCCCGCCGATAATGTTCAGCAGCGTCGTCTTCCCGCAGCCGGACGGCCCAAGCACGCAGACAAATTCAGACTCCCTGAAAGACAAATCAACACCGCCGAGGGCCCGGACCTCCGTTCCCCCGGCGGAATATACCTTCGTAATGTTTTTAAGCTGCAGCAAAATATCACCCTCATCAAAAGATTATATTTTAATGGTAGCACAGCTTCTTTTCTAAAGTGTGAATAAAATGCGAACTTAATGTTAACGCCGCTCAGCCGGGATCACCTGCGCCCCGGTCGCCGCTTGCGGCGCTCTCCGTAAAAAGCAGTTGACAAACGCCGCCAAACGAGCGAAAATAAGAGCGAGAAACAGATAAAAAAACAGGAGGTATATTTTATGTCAACACCAAAATTCGATCCCCAAAAATTTAATCCCAGGGAGCTCATCGTCAAGGGGGAAAAGCCGTCGTTTTTCCCGGGGAACGGGCTGCCGCTGTACGATTTTCCGGTGACGCCCGCGGACGCGTACAGGGGGCTTTACACGAAAAACCCCGTCTGGCAGGTCTCGGGGCTGGAATACTCTATGTTCGCCCCGCGCGTGAACCCGGACAACGTCGCGCGCGCGATGGTCATAGACGGCAGCCCGTTTGAGGGTGCGCCGGCCGGCGGGCTCGATATGTTCGGCGTCGAGTGGGAGTTCATCCCGCAGGTCGGGGGGGCGATAGTCCACCCCGGCAAGCCGCTGTTCACGGACGCGAACGACTGGGAAAAGAAAATCAAATGGCCGGACGTCGATTCCTGGGACTGGGCGGGAAACGCCAAGCAGAACGAGAGCTAT
>JAISAA010000061.1 GCA_031266955.1 Oscillospiraceae bacterium
GATACGCTCCTTAAAATAATTTATCGGAATTCCAAATTCGACGGTCATTTTAACAGGAGCGTATAAAGGCGCAATCAACGGCGCGTAAAATGTAAGTAAAATATATTTTGGGATGCGGAGGTCATTCCGATGTCTTCGGAAGGTTATTAAGCTCGCGGAGCATTATGTTTTTATACGCCTCCACGCCGGGCTGGTCGAACGGGTCAATGCCGGAAATGCAGGCGGACACGGCGCACGCGTATTCAAAAAAGTAGATAAGCGCGCCGAGCGAGGCCTCGTCAAGTCCCGGCAGGGACAACTCCGCGACGGGGACGCCGCCCGCGATGTGCGCCGCGCGCACGGCCTCCCGCGCGACGTCGTTTACGGAGCTTATTCCGCGTCCGGTCAGGAAATCGAAGCCGTCGTCAAATTCGCCGTTCTCCGGTATCACGGCGTCGCCGGGGCTTTTTTTGAAGTCGACTATCGTTTCAAAAATATCGCGGCGGCCTTCTTGGATATACTGCCCCATCGAGTGCAGGTCGCCCGTAAAGCTCACTGACGCAGGGAATATCCCGCCGCCGTTTTTTCCCTCGCTCTCGCCGAAAAGCTGCTTCCACCACTCGCCGAGCGCCCGCGCGCACGGCTCGAACGACGCGAAAAGCTCTGTCCTAAAGCTTTTTGAATAAAGAGCCTGCCTCGCCGCAGCGTAACGCAGCGCCGCCTCGCCGCTTTGCTCCGCCTGTTCGCGCGCGCCGCGAACGAGCGCGCCGATGTCTATCCCGCGCGCCGCGGCGGGAAGCAGCCCCGCCGCCGTCAGCGCGCTGTACCGCCCGCCGACGTCCTCGGGGATATCGAAAAGCGCGCACCCGCGCGCGAGCGCGAATTCGCGCAGGGGCGAGCGCCCCGCGCCCGCGACGACGAAAAGTCTGCCGTCAAAGTCCTTTCCGTACCGCTCCCGCAGAAGCTTTAAGAACACGCGCAGCGCGACCGCGGGCTCCGTAGTCGTCCCCGATTTCGACGTTACGACGACTGAAAATTCCCGCTCCGCGAGCGTTTTAAGAAGCTTCGCCGTATACGCCCCGGAGAGATTGTCCCCCGCGAAATAGACGTCTTGCACGCCAAGGGAGTCCGGCAGCGCCTCGATGATCGCCCGCGCGCCGAGGGACGAGCCGCCGGCGCCTATCACGACGAGCGCGTCGGAGTGCTCCGCAATCCGGCGCCCCGCGGCGCGCAGAGCGTCCAGCTCCGCATCCGTCTGCATAGGCAGCCGCATCCAGCCGGACATCGGCAGCGCCGCCGCTTTTTTCTCGGCGGCGCGCGCCGCGTCAGTATTGATTTCCCCGACAAAGCCGGTGATACCGCTGAGGTCAAGTTTTAACATAGCTACGCACCTTTTTCTTTCGTGTTTTTATATCACGCTCGCAGTCGGGACGTCGAGGACGCCGTCCCCTACGAGCGGTTGCAGACCGTTCCCGCGCGCACGTTAAATCATCCCATCATCCCATCATCCCTCGTCCAACGCAAACAGCATCGAAAGCAGCTTTAGAAAAATATCGCCCCAGCCGAGCCGATCTGAGCTTTGCCCGGCTATGATCTCCGTTTCGGCAAGCGTCCGGTCGCCGGCGCGCACCGTCACGACGCCGACGACGTCCCCGACGCGCACGGGCGCCGTCAGCTGCGCCGGTATTTCGGGCGTGCGCGTTATATCCCGCGCCTCGGCCCGCGTGACGAGAAGTATGTCCTGCCCGCTTATCTCAGGCTGGATAAAGCGCGCTTTCCCGAGAGCCACGCGTATCGGCGCGAGCGCGAAATCCGGGCCGGAGGGCACGAGCGTATACGTCGCGAAGGCGTAGGACAAAAGCGCGCGGGCGCTTTCAAAGCGGTCGTTTGAGCTCTTATCGCCGAGCGTCACGGCTATGTATTCCACGCCGTCGCGCTCCGCGGCGGCGGAGAGGCAGTAGCCGGCGGAGCTCGTGAAGCCTGTTTTCAGGCCCGTCGTCCCGTCGTAAAATCTGACGAGCCTATTCGTGTTCACGAGGGACGTTTCGCCGCCGCGCAGCGAATCGGTCCATATCTTAGTATACTCGCGTATAACGCCGTGGCTCAAAAGCTCCCGGGACATTGCGGCCACATCGCGCGCCGTCGTGCGGTGCTCATCTGATTTGATGAGCCCGGAGCAGTTCGTGAAATATGTGTTCACCATACCGAGCTCCGCCGCCCGGCCGTTCATCCGCGACACGAACGCGTCCTCAGAGCCCGCGGCGTGCTCCGCGAGCGCGACGGCCGCGTCGTTCGCGGAATTGACGGCGACGCCCTTCAGCATATCCCGCACGGTCATTTTCTCGCCCTCGCGCAGATATATCTGAGTCCCGCCCATGCTCGCCGCGTGCGACGACGCGGTAACGAGATCGTCAATGCCGATGTCGCCCGCTTCGAGCGCCTCGACGACGAGCAGCAGAGTCATAATTTTCGTCACGCTCGCCGGCTCCCGCGGGCCGTCGGCGTCCTTCTCGAATATCACCGCGCCCGTTTTCCGCTCGATCAGGATAGCGGACGGCGACGTTATATCCGGCGCTACGCCGGCTATGGCTTCCTCCGCGTTCAAAAAAGCGCTTTCGTCCAGCTCGGCTGAGTCCGCGTCGGAACGCCTCTCGCCCTCGGCGAGGACATAAGGCGCCGGCGCGCACGCAAGTATGAGCGCCGCCAAAAGCAGCGCCGCGATGAATTTATTTGCCGTCAATCGGTTCATAATCGATCCCTCCCGTATCTCCATATCTAAGGAGTATGAAAAAAAGCGGACAAATATTACGCCGGCATTTGAATATAGGCGCTAAAAGCCTAATTGTCAATAGATAATTGACGCAGGGATGGAAAAAGCCTTGCAATTGTTGGGATTGCAAGGCTTTTCAGGTGGCACGCCAAGAGGGATTCGAACCCGCGACCTACTGCTTAGAAGGCAGTTGCTCTATCCGACTGAGCTATTGGCGCATAAAGCGTCCGCGCGGCGGCTTTGCCGCCCCACGTTATTTTATCTCGCCCCGCGCGAAAAGTCAACCCCCGCGCGTTTTATTCCGTGCGCAGCGCCGCCACCGGGTCCTTACGCGCGGCGATGCGCGACGGCAGCAGCCCTTCGTAATGTTTTTAAGCTGAAGCAAAATATCACCCTCATAAAAAGATTATGGGTCAATGGTAGCACAGCTTCTTTTCTAAAGTGTGAATAAAATGCGAACTTGATGTTAACGCCGCTCAGCCGGAATCACCTACGCCCCGGTCGCCGCTTGCGGCGCTCGCCGTAAAAAGCAGTTGACAAACGCCGCCAAAAGAGCGAAACTAAGAGCGAGACACAGATAAAAAACAGGAGGTATATTTTATGTCAACACCGAAATTTGATCCTAAGGAGCTTATCGTCAAGGGGGAAAAGCCGTCGTTTTTCCCGGGGAACGGACTGCCGCTGTACGATTTTCCTGGGACGCCCGCGGACGCGTACAGGGGGCTTTACACGAAAAACCCCGTCTGGCAGGTCTCGGGGCTGGAATATTCGATGTTCGCCCCGCGCGTGAATCCCGACAACGTCGCGCGCGCGATGGTCGTAGACGGCAGCCCGTTCGAGGGCGCGCCGACGGGCGGGCTCGATATGTTCGGCGTCGAGTGGGAGTTCATCCCGCAGGTCGGGGGCTCGATAGTCCACCCCGGCAAGCCGCTGTTCACGGACGCGAACGACTGGGAAAAGAAAATCAAATGGCCGGACGTCGATTCCTGGGACTGGGCGGGAAACGCCAAGCAGAACGAGAGCTAT
>JAISAA010000071.1 GCA_031266955.1 Oscillospiraceae bacterium
GCGGCGCTTGGGGCGCTCGCCGCCTCGAAAAGCCGCGACGCCAAGCGCGTGGTGGGGAAATTCATCCGCGCGGCAAGCGATATCGTCGAGGATATAAGCTCGCTGTGGCGGTAACTCCCGAAGCGGCGTAAACGGCGCCGGACTGACGGCGCGGAGCGTGTTTTACACTCGCTCCGCGCCGTTTTCATATTCGCGGAGGTTTAAGCGGCGAGCGCGGGGAGAGTGTATATCCCCGCGCCGCTCAGCATTTTTTCTATTGAAATTCCATAGCCCTTCAGCGGGTCGCTTATCAGCACGTGCGTGACGGCGCCGATAAGCTTGCCGTCCTGAATGATCGGGCTGCCGCTCATACCCTGCACTATGCCGCCCGTTATTTCCGTGAGCTCAGGGTCTGTGACCGTTACGAGCATACTGCGGCCATCGGCTTCTCCGCCGGAATACACGCGGCTGATCTCAGCCGTGTATTTTTTTACCTCGCCGCCCCGGACGTTTGACATTATATACGCCGCGCCGGTGTGGATATCACCGCCGCGCGCAGCTTCTATCGCGTTTTCGGGAGCGCGGGAGAGCTCAGGCGCTGTGATTTTGCCGAAAATGCCGCTGGCGGTGTTGGCGGTAACGGTGCCGAGCTTGCCGCCGAAGTCAAAGCTTCCGTGAAGCTGGCCGGGGGAGCCGGCTTTTCCCTTCGCGACGTCCGAGACGGAGACGCGCGAGATCGCGCCGTCGCGCACGGGCAGGACGACGCCTGTGTCGCTGTCGTTTACGGCGTGGCCGAGCGCGCCGTAAATATTTGTCGCGGGGTCGTAGAACGTAACAGTCCCGATGCCCGTTATGCCGTCGCGCACCCAAAGGCCGAGGCTGTATTCGCCGCTTTTCGTCTTGCGCGGCGTTACCATACATTGTATCCGTCCGCCGCCGCGCTGCGCCTCAACACTCACTGGCGCGCCGTCCTGCCGCTTCATCGCCGCTTTCAGCTCGTCCCCGGAAGAGATCGGCGATTTGCCGACGCGCGTTATAATGTCGCCGGCCTTAAGCCCGGAATTTTTTGCGGGCGAAGGCGTCGCCCCGTCGGAACAGACGTCCGGGATGCCGACGACGACGACGCCGTCGGACTCAAGCCGTATCCCGACGGCGCGTCCGACCGGGACGAGAAATATCGCGCCGCCGCTCTCCGCGCCGGCGGCTGACGCGGGGGAGGACGTTCCCGCGAGCGCGATCACCGCTGAAATCAGAAGCGCCGTTATTTTTATTTTTTTTGTGTCCATTGTCTACCTCATAAGCTGCCGTTTGTTTTTTCGCCGCCGTTCAGAGCGCGGCAATAATTAATATGTCCGGCATAAAACAAGCCTTACGTGACAATATATTACTTCGGCGTTTCGCAGCGCAATTTTTATTTTCCAGACGGAAATACGGAACATTTTCGGAATTTTATTGACATAAAATTTTTACGGGGAATTTTATGTGGAGATGATTTTTTTGAGCGGACGCGCGCCGGGGTTATGCTTTGAAATTATGCCGTCAAATATTCGGTGGAGTTACGGCGTTTTGCTGGAGGCGGCGGGCGCGCTCGCGCGCCGCTATCCGTTTTTGCGATTTGCGAGCATCGGGAAAAGCGTTATGGGGCGCGATATTCTGACGGCGGCGATAGGCTCCGGACAAAACGAGGTCTTTTATAACGCGGCGCACCACGCGAACGAATGGATAACGACGCCCGTTTTGATGAGATTTCTCGCCGAATACGCGAAAGCGTACGCCGAGGGCGGCACGATCTTCGGCGAGGACGCGCGCCGCCTGTATTCACAGACAACGCTGTATTTAGCGCCGATGATAAATCCCGACGGCGTAGACCTTGTGACCGGCGCGGTGCGCTCCGGCGGATATTACGATAACGCGCGGAAAATCGCCGAGGCTTACGGCGGAGTTCCGTTCCCGTCCGGCTGGAAAGCGAATATTGAGGGGATTGATTTGAATTTGCAGTACCCGGCGGGCTGGGAAAAGGCGGACGATATAAAACGCGCGCTCGGATATATCTCGCCGGCGCCGCGCGACTACGCGGGCACGCGCCCCTTGGAAGCGCCCGAGGCGCGCGCCGTCTATGAATTTACGCGACGTCGAAGCTTCTCTCTGACGCTGTCGTATCACACGCAGGGCGAGGTGATATATTGGAAATACGGGGACCGGACTCCGGCGAACGCCGACAAGCTCGCAAAGGCGTTTGAGCGCGTCAGCGGCTATAAGCCCGAGGACGCGCCGCCCAGCTCGGCGAACGCGGGATATAAGGATTGGTTCATTGAGGAATATGGACGGCCCGGCTTTACAATAGAGGCGGGGGAGGGAAAATCGCCGCTGCCGACGTCCCGGCTCGAAATTATTTATCGCAAAAACCTCGGTATTTTGACACTCGGTCTCTATGCCGCAACGCGCGTATTCTGATTTAGCGGCAACGATTCCCCGGAAAGCACAGACGACATTTCCCGACATATTGAAAATATAAATTCCATAATTTAATAAAATAATGGAAAATAAATCTTGCAATTTCCATATAACTGTGATAGATTGTCGTCATAGACGTTGATCGGCTGTCAATCGACCGTAAATCGACGCCGTTGACGCGGAACAAGCGGTTATTAACAATAATATTGGAGGAAATGAAAAAATGCAAGGTAAAATCAAAATCGTATTAGCGGATTCGGGCGAGGAATACCGCAAGCTCCTGACGGACGCAATGCTCGCCGAGAGTGATTTCACGGTGTCCGGCACGGCCGGCGACGGTGCGGCGGCGCTCGGCGACGTTATCCGCGAAAAACCGGACGTACTTATCACGGACATAATCCTCTCCGGTCTAGACGGGCTCTCGCTTATCGGCAGGATATCCGAGATGCCGGAGGCGGACAAGCCGGCGGTCATAGTCGTGTCCGGCTTCGCGAGCGAGCAGACGCTCGGAGAGGCGGCGGCGCTCGGCGCGGCATATTTTATGCAAAAGCCGTGCGATATACCGGCGCTGTTCTCGCGCATACGCCAGCTTGCCGGCGCGGCGCGGCAGACCCCGGAGGGACGCGAGCTGCGTTTGCCTTCAGGCGCGCCGGCGGAGAAGCCGCTCGACTCCGTCGTGACGGAGGTCATTCACGAAATAGGCGTGCCGGCGCATATCAAGGGCTATCAGTATGTGCGCGAGGCGATAATACTCGCCATCGAGGATATGGAAATAATAAATTCCGTGACGAAGATACTGTATCCGACAGTCGCGAAAAAGTTCCACACCACGCCGTCGCGCGTCGAGCGCGCGATAAGGCACGCTATAGAAGTCGCGTGGGACAGGGGAGACATCGAAACGCTCCAGAAATTTTTCGGCTACACGGTGTCAAACATCAAGGGCAAACCGACGAACAGCGAATTCATCGCGATGATAGCCGACAGACTAAAGCTCCAGATGAAGCGCCGGGCATAACGCGCCGCGGCGCGTTATGCGATTTAACGTGCGTGCGCGCACGGGGAACGCGGCACCAGCCGCGACATCGCGCGAATGCGCGTTCCCCCGCGCCGCTGCGCAATTCAAGTGAACGCGCGAAGCGCGCTTATGCCGCGCAGCCCGTTTGCCGGAAAAGCGGTCACAGCCCAATTACTGTGACCGTTTTACCGCCGACCGCCTCTTTTTCCATATAAATCTTCTCGTCCCAGCCGGCACCGGTATCCCGGTCGAAGATGGCGAGCCAGCCTTCACGGGCGCCGTACACGTCCATATATCGCAGCGTCTGTTCAATGCCCTGCGTCCTGCTTTTCTCGCCGCGCCGGAGCTTTAGCTCTATCGGGTACTTTTCGCCGTCGTACACGACGCACAGGTCGAGCCGCCCGCGCCCCGCCGCCATCTCGCGGAGTATCTGTCCGCCTCCGTTTATGACGCGCTGCAAAAACGCCATTAGTATCAGGTGCGGCGCCGCTTCGTTGTAGTCGAACCGTTTGATCCAAATGTCGCTGTTCTCGCGCCAGAACTGTTGAAAATCGCGCATGAGATAGTCCATGTCTATGCGTCCGTTTTTCATATAACGGGGCAGCTGATAAGTGCTATTATCCCGCGTCAACACATTTTGCATATTATACGTCAGCGTGCGGGCTATGACCTCTGCGTATATCGGGTTGGCGGGTTTTAGTTGCCTGTCCGCTTCTGTTATCAAGCCCAAATCCCTTACATATTGATAGTCGTCTGACAACTGATCTATATAGTCCTCGCCCATGAGTATCGGCTCTATCACACGCCGCACGCGTTCTTCCTTGAGGCGTTCGAGCAGGCTGTCTATGTGAGTGTCGCGGCGCAGGATGATTGTTTGTATAGCCCTTTCGACCATTTCGGATGTGACCGGGCGCGTGTAGTCGTCACCCAGCTGTTTCTCTATCACTTCTCGGGCGATGGCGTTGACGAGCCAAGGCTGCCCACACGTCTGCTCATAGACTAATTCTACGGCGCTCTCCTCAAAGACTTGCCCCGTCTCATCGGTGTGCTGTTTATACAGCGCGCGTATCTCGTCTGTTGTGAAGTTCTTCAGCGTCAGCGATTCCGTGACGATGTTGAACGGGCTCGCGGAGCCGAGCGTCTCGCTCTCCGGGCGCACGCGCGCCTTGAAATCGCGTATATTGCGCATTCCCACAAGCGCCAGCGAATGTACGAAAGGTATATCGGAGCGATTGACGTATCCGTCGCGCAGCTGACGCAGGAATGTTATCATCGTCCCCTCGCTAAGGCAGTCCGCTTCATCAAATAGGATCACCAGCGGTTTGTCAAGCAGCTTACAGAACACGGAGAGCTCTCTTTTCAAGACCCCTGTGTAGTGGCTGAAGTCCGCGCTTTCCGCAAATTCGCGCCCATGG
>JAISAA010000238.1 GCA_031266955.1 Oscillospiraceae bacterium
AGTCATAAAGTGAGCGTATTGAAAATAAGCGGCGGGAAAGAGCTGCGCGGGACGGCGCGCGTACACGGCGCGAAAAACAGCGTGCTGCCGATAATCGCGGCGTCGCTTTTGGCGAACGGAGAGACCGTTTTACATAATTGTCCGAAGCTTTCCGACGTTGACGCGGCGATAAAGATACTAAGGCATCTCGGCTGCTCGGCGGAGCGCGCGGGAAATGAAGTGATCATCGATTCAAGAGGACTGTCGCGGCTTGATATCCCGCACGGGCTTATGCGTGAAATGCGCAGCTCGGTGATTTTTCTCGGAGCGATGCTCGCGAGGGGCGGCGAAGCGGCGCTTTCTCTGCCGGGCGGCTGTGAGCTCGGCCCGCGGCCTATCGACCTGCATCTGGGCGCGTTGCGTGAGCTCGGCGCGGAGATAACGGAGGAGGGCGGCAGCATCATCTGCCGCGCGGCAAAGCTCTGGGGGCGGCGCGTGAACCTCAGCTTTCCGAGCGTCGGCGCGACGGAGAACACCATGCTCGCGGCCAGCCTCGCGGATGGGACGACGATAATCACGAACGCGGCGCGTGAGCCGGAGATATGGGATCTGCAATGCTATTTGAGGGCGCTCGGCGTGAACGTATACGGCGCGGGAACGCCGACGGTGACGGTGGAGGGAACGAAAATAAGCGCGAGCGTTTCCCACAGCGTGATCCCGGACCGTATCGTCGCCGCAACGTATCTCGCCGCGGCGGCGGCTACGCGGAGCGAAATCGAGCTTACGGATGTGATCCCGGCGCACCTCGCGACGGTGATCGAGGTTTTAGGCGAAATGGGCTGTGATATCCGCGTCGAACGGGAAAAGATACGCGTAAGCTCCGACGGAAGACTGCGCGCGGCCAGACCGATAATCACGGGGCCGTATCCCGGATTCCCCACGGACGCGCAGCCGCAGCTTATGGCGGCGGCCCTGAAAGCGCGGGGCACAACGGCTTTCGTGGAGAATATTTTCGAGAACAGGTACAGGCACGTGGAGGAAATGCGCAGGCTCGGGGCGGATATAAAGCTTGAGGGACGGGTGGCGATGGTGACGGGCGCCCGAAAGCTCCGCGGCGCGCCCGTCACGGCGACTGATTTGCGCGGCGGCGCGGCGCTTGTGGTGGCGGCGCTCGGAGCGGAGGGCGTGACCGAAATTTCGGGAGTGCATCACATTGACAGGGGATACGACGGTTTAGAGGACACGCTCCGCGCGGTCGGAGCAAAAATCGAGCGGGTATAGCGAAGACTTTATTATTTGGAACTGAATTATCGGGAACTGAGCGGAGGAATACGCCGCAAAATACAAAAGAGGGGAAACTGAGCGATGGCGAACACAGGCAGAAGAACAGGAAAGCGGCGGCGCGGGGCGGCCGTATACGCACCGGTGGCGGTGCTATTGACGCTGTTCATTATTATATTCGGCGTGAGCGTATTTTTTCGCGTGGAGAACATAGAGGTGACGGGGACCGGGCGGTATACGGCGGACGAGGTGATCGCGGCGTCCGGGATAGAGCGCGGTGATAATCTGTTCTTTATAGACAGCGACGCCGCCGCGCGGCGTATCAGAGGCGCGATGCCGTACGTGTCGATGGTGCGCATAGCGCGCCGCGCGCCGGATACCGCGGTCATCGAGATAACCGAAAGCCGCGCCGTCGCCGCCGTGGCCGACGGCGGGAGCTATTGGAAGATCGACGCCGCCGGGCGCGTGCTCGAACGCACCGATTTCGGCGGGACGGCGGGACTTATACGCGTATCCGGCTTCTCCCCGAGCTCGCCGAAGGAGGGCGCCGTGATAGAGGCCGACGAAAGCTATGAGACGCAGAAGGGCTTTCTTTTGGACGTGCTTTCCGCTGCTGACGTCAAGGGGATAACGGAGGACGTGTCGAATCTCGACGTCACGAATATCAGCGCGATAACGTTTATCTATAAAGGCTCGGTAAGCGTAAATCTCGGCGGCGGGGACAACGCTTTGTTCAAGTTAGACAAGCTGATTTCCGTGCTGGAGGAGCAGGAATCGGGCTTCCGCGGGCGCGTTGATGTGTCGAAGGATGGGAAAATAAGCGTCATTCCCGAATAAAAATGCGGAAATTTACTGTTTTCTCACATTTTTGTATTGACCGCGCGCGGTTTTCGTTATAGAATATGCGAAATGCTGTGTCCTAAGTACATTCATTACAGTCATTACAATGATTTTATGGATTTTATGGGCGGACTCGGGTAAGTTTTCGGGATTCTCGGTAAAGACGCGGCGTGCGCCTTGCGGGAAGATAAATAAATTGGAGGTTTGAATATGTCGCCTTATGAGATCGAAACAGGGCCGGACAACGTAGTCGTTATAAAGGTGGTCGGAGTCGGCGGAGCCGGAAATAATGCCGTGGAAAGAATGGTGAGCCGCGGTATGAAGGGAGTTGAATTCATCGCCGTCAATACCGACAAGCCGGCGCTTTCGCGTTCCAACGCGGACGATAAGCTGCAAATCGGCGAAAAGCTGACTAAGGGCCAGGGCGCGGGCGCCAACCCCGAGATCGGGAAAAAAGCGGCGGAGGAATCGCGCAACGAAATAGCGAAGGGGCTGGAAAACACCGATATGGTGTTTATCGCCGCGGGAATGGGCGGCGGCACGGGCACGGGCGCCGCGCCCGTGATAGCGGACATCGCGCGCGAGGCCGGCGCGCTCACCGTCGGGATCGTCACGAAGCCGTTCAAATTCGAGGGAGCGCGGCGCGCGAGACAGGCCGAGGAGGGCATAGAGAGCCTCCTGTCAAAGGTCGATTCGCTGCTCGTCATCCCGAACGAAAGATTAAAATTTATCAGCGAGCAGAAGCTCACGCTTGACAACGCGTTTGAAATGGCGGACAACGTGCTCGGACAAGCCGTCGCGAGCATTACCGAGATCGTAATGAACACCGGTCTTATGAACGTCGATTTTGCGGACGTGACGACGATAATGCAAAACTCCGGCTACGCGCATATGGGCATCGGCGAGGCGACGGGCAAGTCGAAGGCCGAGGAAGCGGTGCGCAAGGCCGTCGCGAGCCCGTTGATGGAAACGTCGATAAACGGCGCGTCCGGCATACTTATCAACTTCACCGGCTCAAAGGACCTCGCGCTCGAGGATTTCCACGAGGCCGCCGAGATCGTATACGAGGCCGCCAATCCCGACGCCAATATTATCATCGGCGCGAGCTTCGATGAGTCTATGGACGATACGCTCCGCGTCGCGATCATCGCCACGAAGTTCGGCGACGCTCCGATAAAACCCGCCGACCCG
>JAISAA010000284.1 GCA_031266955.1 Oscillospiraceae bacterium
CCACTCCCCCAATGCCGCTGTATTTTATCGCATATTATGCAGTAAGGCGCTCAAACGTGAGCGCCTTACTGCATTTGGTGAAATCCAAAACATTAGGGCGCGGACATCGGGACGCTGACACCCCGCGAGCTGCAGCGGATCGGGGACTGGGTCAACAGCTACCCCTGCAAAATCCTCGGATACAAGACCGCAAATGAGATGGCGGCGGCGTAAGGCCCTCGAAGAGGAAAAAACGATCCCCGCACGGGAGTATCGGGTTTGGCTGATATCTCTACCGTAATTAAAACCGGTTGAAAAAACTGCGGCATTTTAATTTGCAATTTTCACTATGCTCGTTTGCCGTCCGGAGTTTCTTGCCTACCACGGTCTTTTATGCTATTATTGTTCCGCGGCGGCGATCCCGCGCGATAGAATCGTTTACATACGAGGACGGAGTTATATAATGACTGATTTTTCAAAAATCGAAGCCTTTATGCTCGAAAAGATGAGCGACAGCGCTCACGACTGCGAGCACGTTTACCGCGTGCTGAACTACGCGCTCGACATCGCCGGGCACGAGAGCGGCGCGGACTATGACGTGCTGATTACGGCGTGCTTGCTGCACGATATCGCGCGCTCGGAGCAGTTCGCGAACCCGGCGCTCGACCACGCCGAGGCAGGCGCGGAGATGGCAGAAAGCTGGCTGCTCTCCAACGGTCACACGCCGGAATTCGCAGGGCGCGTGGGCGACTGCATCCGCGCGCACCGCTTCCGCTCCAACGCTCCGCCGACGAGCTTAGAGGCGAAGATACTGTTCGATGCCGACAAGATCGATGTTTGCGGCGCGATGGGTATAGTCCGCACGATACAGTATGACGCCGTCATCGCGCGCCCCGTCTACACGCTCTCGCCGGACGGAGCCGTCCTCGACGGGACATATGACGAAGCGCCGTCGATGATGAAAGAGTACAAATTCAAGCTCGAAAAAATATACGATAAATTCTTTACCAGCCGCGGCGCGGAGCTCGCCGCTGAGCGCAGGCACAGCGCCGTCGCGTTTTATAACGCCATCCTGTCCGAAGCTCAAAGCTGCTATAATAACGGCAAAGCCGCGATGCGCAAAATCGGCTTGCAAATCAGACGATAAGGAGAATTTTCTATGAACACTATCACCCTGTCAAACGGCGCCGCCGCGTTCCTGAAGCGCGGCGGCGATTACCTGCTGATGAAGCGCGCCTCCAACCGAGAAATCTCGCCCGGCGTATGGAGCTCGCCCGCCGGTAAAATAGAGCGCGACGAGCTGAACGACCCGCAAGCCGCGTGCCTGCGCGAGGTGCAGGAGGAAACGGGCATTACCTCTGGCCAAATTCGGAACCTCACGCTTCGCTATATCATAGTGCGCCGCTATCGCGACACGATACGGCAGACCTACGTCTATTTCGGCGAAACCGATGCCGAGCCCTCCGTCACGACAGACGAGGGCGAATTGTACTGGATACCCGAGCGCGAGCTGCTTGACCGCACATACACCGCGACGTTCACGGCTATGCTCGAGCACTATCTGCATACGCCGGACTCACGGCGCGTAGTCGTCGGCGTCGCGGAAAACGACAACGGCAAGTGCCGTATGGTCTGGACCGCGGCGGAGGCTTGGGAGGAGAGCGCGCTATGATGCATAAAGGCACAGTCACGCTCGAAACCGAACGGCTGATACTGCGGCGATTTACGCACGATGACGCGGAGCCGATGTACCGCGGCCTGTACAGCGACGAGGACGCGATGCGCTTCCTGCCGTGGGAGCCGCACAAAAGCGCCGCCGAGACCGAATTGCATCTGGCGGATTACACGGCGCACTACGCCGACGCCGGTTTTTACGCTTGGGCCATCGTTCCGAAAGAGTCCGGCGAGCCGGTCGGTTTTATCGACGCTTCGACCGACGAGGCGATAAACGCCGTAAAAATCGACTACGGGATCGGCAAGCAGTGGTGGCGCCGCGGGTATACGTCGGAGGCGCTGTCGGCGCTCATCCGGTTTTTCTTCGGCGAGATCGGCGCGAACCGGATATGCGCGACGCATCATCCCGGCAACCCGAACAGCGGCGGCGTCATGCGAAAATGCGGTATGAAATACGAAGGCACGCTCCGCCAAACCAGGCTCCGCAAGGGCAGATATTCCGACCGCGTATACTACGCCATCCTCGCCGAGGAATATTTCGGCACGGCGCAAGCGACGCGCGCCGCTGCAGCGCCGAAATACGTCCGCGTACAGACGCGGGAGCTCGCGTATCTCACGGGCAAGCCGCGCGGGGTATTCTCCGCCGTCAGCCACTTGGAGCGCAACGGCAAGCTGACGGAAGCGGAGCTTACCGCCTATCATTACATAGATAATGTTTGGTTTGAGGAACAATTGCCGAACCCGCCGTTCTATGACGACGACGCGCCCGGCAAGCCGATAACGTGGTTCAAAACCGCGTCCGCGGCGCATATGCTCGAAAAGCTCCGGCCTCTGACGGATATGCTGGACAAGTACGGCACGCCCTACGACGTCGTGTACACCAACTTCCCCGGTCGCATAGTCTATGAGGACGAATGGCAGGTCGCCACGCTGGGCGATTGACCGGCCAACGCCAACACGAAAGGAACACACAATGAAAACCCTCTACATATCAGACCTTGACGGCACGCTGCTCAACGACAGCACCGAGTTGTCCGAGTACACCGTCCAAACGCTCAACCGCCTGATAGCCGACGGAATGAATTTCACCGTCGCCACAGCCCGCTCGGCTTACTCGGCGTGTAAAGTCCTCGAAAAGCTCAATCTTCGCCTGCCGATGATACTGAGCGGCGGCGTAATGCTCTATGACCCGGAAACGCGGGTATTCAGCAATGTAAAGTACATTCCGCCGGACGCCTCCGCCGCGGCGCTCGCCGCGATCCGCCGATACGGCCTGCCCGCGCTGCTGTACGCGCTGGACGGCGCGGAGCAAAACATATACTACGAGCCCGCTCTCGAAAACGCCGTGATGAAAGATTTCCGTGAGGGCAGATTATCCCGCTACGGCAAAAGGTTCACGCCGGTCAGCCGCCTGGAAGAGCTGCCGGCAGGCGGCGTCTGCCATATTGAGCTGATGGATACCCGCCCGCGCCTAAAACCGCTGTATGAGGAGCTCCGGCGGCTCGGCGGGTTGTCCGGCGAGCTCTACCGCAACACTTACACGGAAAACGCGTGGATAGCGGATATATGCAGCGCGAAGGCTTCAAAGGGCGACGCCGCGCTGGAGCTTAAAAAGCTCGGCGGCTTTGACCGCCTTGTCGGCTTCGGCGATAATCTCAACGATCTGCCGCTGTTCGCGGTCTGCGATGAGCGCTATGCCGTCGCGAACGCGCAGGACGAGGTCCGCGCCGCCGCGACGGAGATCATCGGCGCGAATATTGACGACGGCGTCGCCCGCCGGCTGGACGACGCCGTTGCCCTCGGAAAAATTTGCTTGTAATTCGGGCGCGGCTGCCGTATAATGCAAAATATATTTCAGAATTTAGCGTAAAAGCGGAATAAGCGGGGGAGCGGCGATATGAGCGAGGCGAACGGAGTAAACAAGCGTAAACCGGCGGCGGTCATAATTTTTTCGGCGGCGGTCGTATTTTTAGCGGCGGCGAGCCTTGCCGTCTTGTATTTTTCATTCACATCGGAGACCGCCTCGGCGCGCGGAGAGCTGCCGCGCGTCGATACGCCGGTCATCCGGGCGCCCGCCCAAGACATTTTTCAAGATATTTCTCAAGATAATGTCCCGGACGACGTCCCGCCGCCCGAGGCCGGGACGCCCGAGCCCGCGCTTGAGGCGTTTATACCGGACGAGTATATTTCAGCCCGGGCGTCCGAAATACTCGCGTCGATGACGGATAAAGAAAAGCTGTATCAGCTCTTTTTCGTGACGCCGGAGGCTCTCACGGGCTACAAGCGGGTCTATCAGGCCGGAAACGCGACGAAAACGGCGCTCGAACGGTACCCCGTCGGCGGGATCGTATATTTTGAAAGCAATATAGACACGCCGGGGCAGATAAGCGATATGCTCGCCAAAACGCAGGAGCTGTCAAAAATCCCGCTGTTTCTCGGCGTGGACGAGGAGGGCGGGCGCGTCGCGCGGATAAGCTCACAGCGGGCGATGGGCTTTGACGCGATACCTCCGGCGGCGGAGCTCGGCGCGTCGGGGGATCCGGACGCCGCGTACTCGGCGGGGGTCAAGCTCGGCGATATGCTCTCATCGCTCGGCTTCAATATGGATTTCGCGCCCGTGGCGGACGTGCTCACAAATCCGGCGAATACGGAGATAGGCGACCGCTCGTTCGGGAGCGACGCCGCGCTTGTCGCCGAGATGACGGCGAGCTTTGTTGAGGGGCTTCATACAGCGGGGCTTCCCGCCGGGGGGATCGCCTCCGCGCTGAAGCATTTCCCCGGCCACGGCGGCATCGAAGGCGATTCGCACGCGGGCTACGTCGAAAGCTCGAAAACGGCGGACGAGCTGCGACAGACGGAGCTTTTGCCGTTTGCCGCCGGGATAGCCGCCGGCGCCGACTTTGTGCTCGTGTCTCATTTATCGGCTACGGGGATCGACGCGTCAGGCGAGCCGTCGTCGCTCTCCTCCGCGGTTGTCACCGGGCTGCTCAGAAACGAGCTCGGCTTCGGACGGATAATCATCACGGATTCGCTTTCGATGGGCGCTGTTACGGACGCGCACACGGGAGAGGAGGCCGCCGTTCTCGCGGTCCAGGCCGGGGCGGATATGCTGCTTATGCCGCCGGACCTGCAAAAGGCCGCGGCCGCGCTTGAAGCCGCCGTCGCGGACGGGCGCTTGACTACGGACAGGATAGACGAAAGCGTTTTGCGGATACTTTATGTAAAGCTCGAGCGGGGGATAATCGGATAAAATGAGGACTTGGGCGGAGTGCAGCGAGGCGGCGCTTCGGAGCAATATACGGGAGCTTCGCAAAAGGCTCGGCGGGGCGGCGCTTGTCGGCGTCGTCAAGGCGAACGCCTACGGGCACGGGGATATCTGGGCGTCTAAAATACTCGTAGAGGAGGGCGCGGCCTATCTCTCCGTCGCGACGGCTGAGGAAGCTATCGCGCTGCGCGGGGCGGGGATATCGGCGCCGATCCTTATTTTCGGCATAACGCCGCCGGAACTCGCCCCGGAGCTTATCGGGCTCGGGCTTACGCAGACCGTCGCGGATATCGAAACTGCGGAGGCGTACTCGCGCGCCGCGCAAAAATTTGACAAGACGATGAAATGCCATTTGAAGCTCGACACCGGGATGGGACGGCTCGGTTTTCAAAGCGCCGGGGACGCCCGTTTGGCTTCGCCGGAGGCTGTCTTGGCGCTAACGCTGCCCGGACTTGAATTTGAGGGCGTGTACACGCATTTCGCGATGTCGGGCGAGAGCGGCGGCGAGACGTACACGCGCGGCCAGCTCGCGAAATTCAACGCGATAGTCCCTGAGCTCGAACGCGCGGCGGGGATACGCTTCGCCCTGCGCCACGCCGCGAACAGCGGCGCCGTCGCGGGCTATCCGGAGGCTATACTCGATATGGCGCGGCCCGGCATTATGCTGTACGGCTATCCGGATAACGTTCCCGGGCTCACGCTTACGCCCGTTATGGAGCTGAAAACGCGCATAGCGCAGATAAAACGGCTTGCCGCCGGGGACAGCGTCAGCTATGGGCGGCGGTACACGGCGGCGCGGCCCGGCAGGGCGGCGGTGCTCCCTATCGGCTACGCGGACGGGCTGCCGCGCGCGCTGTCGAACAATATGTGCGTGCTGATAAACGGAAAACCCGCGCGGCAGATCGGGACTATCTGTATGGATATGTGCGTCGTTGACTTAACGGATATACCGGAGGCGCGGGCCGGAGATACGGCGACAGTGTTCGGGCGGGAAAAAGGCTTTACGGCGGAGGAGCTGGCGGCGAGGCTCGGCACTATCTCCTACGAGCTGCTGTGCGGCGTTGCGAACCGCGTACCGAGGATTTGCATATAATATTGCGGAGCTGAGTATAAATTACGGCTCTTTGTGAAAGAATTAGTTTGACCGGTTACATAGCGTTACGCGTGTAATGTAACGGGAATCTGATTCGTCGGAGAGTGAAGCTGCGTGATTGCAAATGTAAAACGGGGAGATATTTTCTACGCCGACCTTAGTCCCGTCGTAGGGAGCGAGCAGGGAGGGATGAGGCCCGTGCTCATCGTCCAGAACGACACGGGAAACAAGCACAGTCCAACGGTCATCGCCGCCGCGATAACCTCGCAAATAAACAAGGCGCGGCTGCCGACGCATATAGAGCTCGGCGCGAGCAGCTACGGCCTCAGTAAGGATTCGGTCATACTGTTAGAGCAGATACGCACTATCGACAAGCGCCGTCTGCGCGAGCATATGGGCCAGCTCGACGTTGAGCTGATGGATCAGGTGGATAACGCCATCGCCGTAAGCTTCGGGCTGAGCTGAGCCCGCCCGCCGCGGCTCCGCGCCGTTTTCGACAAAGGTTGAATAATCCCCGCCGGTGTGCTACAATGCTGTTGCGTTGGGGCATCCCCGGCGGGGAAATTTTTTGTTCGGGAGCTTATGAAATATGAAAAAAAGAATCGTACTTACGGCGGTAATAGCGGCGGCTGTGATATTCGGCGCCGGAGCCGGCGTTATCTGGGCGGCCGGAACTCTCGGCACGCGGGACGACCCTCTCGTCACGCTGAGTTACTTAAACGAAAGATTCAAAACGGAGCTAATACGCGAATTCGATGAGAAGATCGCAAAGCGGAGCGAAGAGCTTACGGCAAAGGTGGATGCGTATCTCGCAAGCGCGCCGTCACCCGGCGGAGACGCCGCGAGCGCGCCCGCGAACGTGTTTTCGTCCGTGACGCTCGCGAAGGACGGCGTTATAAAATTCGGCGCGGGCGCGGAGGTGCTGCCGCGCGAGGGCACAGCGATATTCATCGGCTCCCGCCTGCCGGACGCGACGACCGGAGAAAGCCTCGCGGGGGACGCGGCTATGCCGCAAAACCACCTGTATATAATCGCGGAGGCGGGCGACGGTGTCAAAGCTGGCTCCGATACGCTGAAGCTGCTCGTGAGAGGCGAGTACGAGCTCGTGGGCTGAAAATTTTACGGGCTGCGCCCTCGCCGGCGGGCTGCGCTCCTGATTCATACGCCAAAAACCTCTCGCATAAGCTTGTGCGAGGGGTTTTTGACGCCATGTGGCGCGTCCCGCGCCACGGCTTAAATTTAAGCGCGTGCGCACGGAGTGCGCACATGCGCGAAAAAATAGTTTCTCAGAAACTATTTTTATATAGGAGGCGGCTTATGGAAAACAAGTTCACTGTGACGCGCGCCGGGAGGGCGTTCGGGGAGATCGATATCGCGCAAAACGGGCTTATGACGGATATGATATTCAACGGCGGCAGTCCGGACGGCGAAAATATCTACCGGCTCGCCACAATATGCGGTGGAAAATATATTTCGCTCGGAGTGCCGGTGCCCGCGGAAAACGGGCAATTCAAGCTGAAAAAAAGCTTTTCAAAAAACGCGCTGCGCGAGCTCGGAATTACGGAGCTTTCGGCCTTTGAGCTTGTCCTGCCGGACGAGCTCGGCAAACCGGCGGAGCAAAACGCGCCGCCATCCGTTGTTGCCGAAGCTCCACCGCCCGCGGCGGCGGCACAAGTCATAACGCCGCCGCGCGCAGTCCTTCCGGAGCCTGAGAAAAGCACGCCTGCGCCGGGGCTTCGAGGCAAAAACGAGGCTGAGGATATCGGCGGGCGCAAGCCGGAGCGGCGCCTCACGCCGGAATGGACTCCTGAGCCGGAACCGGAACGCTTTTTTTCGGACGGAGGAAAATCCGAGCTCACGGACGCGGTCCGCGGCGCGCTCGCGCGGGAGGACGGCGGCGTCATATACCTCGCGGCGCCGATTTCGGAGGAGGAGCCGTTCCCGATGACGCCGGTTTTCTGCTTCGGAACGCCGGAGACCATCGGCGGGAAGGATCATCTCGTGTTCAAGCTGAAAAACGGGACGCTTATAAGTCCGTAAAAATAAAAAGCCCTTTCCGCCGCCGGAAAGGGCTTTTTATTTTTGCCTGTCGGCTTATTATACCGTTATGGCCGCTAAGTCCGATTCGGACGTAGTTGTTGGAGCTATGCTAAAATTCTCCGCTTGCGGAAACGCCGCGGCGCGAAAGAACAGCAAAAAACTGTCAAAAGGTGTACTTTTTGACAGCGGTTTTTCCGCAACCGAAATATACCATAGCCGGAAAGAAAAGTCAAGGAATTTTCTATAAAATACATTTATTTCGCATATTTCGCGTTTTATCGCATTTTGTAACCGTGATAGGCTTTGGTTGTGAGCCCTATCAAAAAGTACACTTTTTGATAAAAATACAGGAGGGATAATTTCATGTTCAAACACACCACACGCAGAGCCTTATCGCTCATACTCACGCTTGCCGCCGCGCTGTCAATAGCGGTAACGCCGCTTACGGCGGAGGCGGCGGGCAAAGGCGCCTTGACTGTGCTGCCGTACGATAGCGGCGGTAGCGCAAACGGCGGCGCCATTGTTGTACAGAGCGGAGGCAAATTGGGGCTCATAGACAAAGCGGGCAAACAGCTCGTACCGGTTGAGTACGACAATTATAGTTGCCCAAACAATGAAGGCTATACGATATTCTACAAAGGGATATCCGCCATCGACGATTGGGCGGGCGGAGGCTCGTCTTACCTGTTCGACAAGAGTGGAAAGAAAGTCTGGGAGTCGTCTGAAAAGCTGCTCTATTCGTACACGGAGGGCGTGATGCAGATACGGGAGGTCGTGTATACCCACGATAACGGCAAGCCGTTTTACGCTGTTACTTACCAGACACTCGACGGAAAGATCATCAAGGCTCCCGAAAAACCGGACGACCTTATATATGACGCCGTGCTTTCCGCCACGCCGTTCCTGGATGGAACCGCGTTCCTGATCTATCCTGAAGTGTATAATACATATACTAATGACGAAGGAGCTGTCCGTTTCGCATGGGATTCTGATTATACAAAAGTGCTTGATATAAACGGAACCCTTGAAACGCTTGCTGACGACTATGTCACATATTACGCCGCAAGCGCCGGCTATACAATCGCCAGATGGTCCGACACGGATAGCTACGGGCTGTACAGTCTCAAAACGAGATCATTCTTCGGGCCGCACTGCGGCTTCTCATACGAATGGAGAAGAAACCCCGACACTAACGGTGTAAAAGTAACCAATTTCGGAACATTGGCCATATTCAGGCTCAATGAATATTCAGGCAGCTACTTCCCCGCCGTACCGGAGGATAAGCTCAACGGAAAGCTTTATCTGTTTGATTTTGCTCAGCCCCCCGTTAATGTGACCGTGTACGGAAGCGAACGTCAGACTATGATCCCGATTTCCGGCGGCTACGACTACATCTTCCCGAGCGCCACCGAAAAGTGGTTTCAGATTTCACCTGACGGCGAGCGCTGGGGCTACGTTTCGCGCGACGGTAAGACTGAGAAATTCTTCGATGAC
>JAISAA010000102.1 GCA_031266955.1 Oscillospiraceae bacterium
CGAATTGCAAGAAACGAATTGAAGGAGCAAAGACATTGAAAGTGCGAGCTGTAGAAGATGTAGTTATTGTTGACGCCTGCCGGACGGCGGTGGGCACTATCGGGGGGACGCTCAAGAGCGTCGGGCCGGAGGAACTGGCGCGCGTCGTCATACAGGGCGTTTTGGACCGCAGCGGGATCGCCCCCGGGGAAATCAGCGAGGTCATAATGGGGCATTGCCGCCAGTCCTCAGACAATCCGAATATAGCGCGTATAGCGGCGCTGCGCTGCGGCATCCCGGAGGAGGTACCCGCGTTTACCGTCATGCGCCAATGCGCGTCGGCTATGACGGCGGTGGCGCAGGGCGTAAACGCGATACGCGTCGGCGAGAACGACATCGTGATCGCGGGCGGCACGGAGAGTATGTCAACAGCCGTGTTCTACATCCGCGGGGCGCGCTTCGGGCTCGGCACCGGCAACACGGCGCTCATCGACAGCCTCACGGAGGGGCAGTTCCAAAGCCAGCCACAGGAGATATACGGGTCGTTCAATATGGGTATGGCGGGTGGAGAGCACATCGTCGAAAAATTCGGCGTGACGCGCGCGGAAATGGACTGCTTCAGCCTGCAAAGCCAACAGCGCGCCGCCGCCGCGATCAAGGCCGGACGCTTTAAGGACGAGATAGTCCCCGTCGTGATCCCGCAGAAAAAAGGCGACCCGGTCGTCTTTGATACGGATGAATACCCGCGCGAAACGAGCCTTGAAAAGCTCTCTAAGCTCGCGCCCGCGTTCAAAAAGGACGGCTCCGTCACGGCGGGCTCGAGCTCCGGGCGCAACGACGGCGCGTCCGCCATGCTCATTATGAGCGCTGACAA
This sequence comes from Oscillospiraceae bacterium, assembly GCA_031266955.1. Classification (GTDB taxonomy): domain Bacteria; phylum Bacillota; class Clostridia; order Oscillospirales; family Oscillospiraceae; genus JAIRRO01. The sequence continues at coordinate 854 of JAISAA010000102.1, forward strand.
GGCAAAATCGCTCGGACTGAAGCCGCTGGCGAGATTTGTATCACACGCCGTGTGCGGAGTTGACCCGAAGATAATGGGCATCGGTCCCGTTCCGGCGATACGCAAGGCCTTGGAACGCGCGGATATGACGCTCGATCAGATAGAGCTCATCGAGCTCAACGAGGCTTTCGCGGCGCAGTCCGTCGCCGTCGTCAAAGAACTCGGCATAAACGAGGAAATCTGCAACGTCAACGGCGGGGCGATAGCGCTCGGGCATCCCGTGGGCAGCTCCGGCTGCCGCATTATGGTGACGCTGCTGCACGAAATGATAAAGCGCGGCAATAAGTACGGGCTTGCGAGCCTGTGCATCGCGGGCGGTATGGGCGAAGCCACGATCATTGAAAGACTGTAACACCGGTTTCGGGCGTTAATAAAAAATTTTTTGGAGGCTTATACAATGTCAAATCTATTCGATCTAACGGGAAAATCAGCGGTAATCATCGGCGGCGCGGGAGGGCTCGGGCAGGCGATAGCCCAGGGACTGCTTGAAGCGGGCGCAAAGGTGCTCATATCAAGCCGCCGTGAGGACGCGCTGAAAAAGGCGCAGGAGGAGCTGAAAGCCGCGACGGGCAAGACAGCCGAGTACTTAGCCGGCGACGCGACGAAGGAGTCCGACGTGGAAGCGCTTGTAAAGGGCGCCGCGGCGAAGCTCGGCAAGATAACGATCCTCGTCAACGCGCAGGGCTTTAACAAAAAGCAGGACGCGCTGGACTTCGACATCGACACGTTCCGCCAAATGCTCGACGCCAACGTAACAAGCTTTATGATAGCCGCGAAGCATTTCGGGCGCCACTTCAAGGGAAACGGCTACGGCAAGATAATAAACCTGTCGTCCGTGCGCGGCAAAATAGCGACGAAGGGCACGGGCAACGCCGGCTACTGCACGACAAAGGGCGCCGTCGATATGCTGACAAAGCAGCTCGCGAGCGAGTTCGGCCCGTTCGGTGTGACCGTGAACGCCATCGGCCCGAATATCACGGCGACGCCGATGATGACCGCCGTGTTTGAAAAACGCGCCGCGGAAGCCGGGATCGGCGTAGAGGCGTACTTAAAGCAGCAGGGCGAGGGCAACCCGATGCGCAAGATGGGTATGCCGGAGGACATCGTCGGCACGGCGGTATTTCTCGCGTCGCCCGCGTCGGACTTTATGACGGGCAACATACTCTACCCCGACGGCGGGCTTACGGCTATAGGTTAAGAGCCGGTATAAGACGCGTTCCAATGAGGATCATTGCCCCGGAGAGGATATCGGACGCCGTCGCGCGGCTGTTCATAGACGCGAACGTCCGCCTGCCTCCGGATATCCGCGCCGCCGTCGGTCGCGCGCTCGAAAACGAGCCGTGGCGGCCCGCCCGGCGCGTCCTTGAAACGATAGACGAAAACGCGGACGAAGCCGAGGCGCGCGGCATTCCCATATGTCAGGACACCGGTATGGCCTGCGTATTTCTCGAAATAGGCTATGACGCGCATATAGGCGGCGACGTTTACGAGGCCGTCAACTCCGGCGTCGCGCGCGGCTGCGCCGAGGGATATCTGCGCGCGTCGATAGTCCGCGACCCGCTCCGCCGCGAGAACACGGGGGATAATACTCCCGCCGCCGTCTATATCGAGCTCGTACCCGGCGATAATATCAAGATCACCGTCGCGCCCAAGGGCTTCGGCAGCGAGAATATGAGCCGCGTCAAAATGCTCCGCCCGTCGGACGGGGCGCGCGGCGTCATCGATTTTGTCGTATCCGCCGTCGAGGACGCGGGGGGCTCCGCCTGCCCGCCCGTCGTCGTCGGCGTGGGCGTCGGCGGAAGCTTCGATAAAGCCGCGCTGCTGGCGAAGCGCGCGTTGCTGCGCCCGCTCGACGAGCCGAATCCCGACCCGTATTACGCGGAGCTCGAATGCGAGCTGCTTGAAAAGCTCAACGCCCTCGGGACGGGCCCGATGGGCTTCGGCGGCAAAACTACGGCTCTCGGCGTTTCCGTACTGTCCGCGCCGACGCATATCGCCGGCCTGCCCGCCGCCGTGAATATAAGCTGCCACGTCACGCGGCACGCCACAGAGATCGTATGAATCGGGAGTTTGCCGTGAAGTTGCCCATAAAATTGCCCATAATCCGCGAGGACTTAGCGTCGCTCCGCGCCGGGGACGGCGTTCTGCTCTCCGGCGTTTTGTACACGGCGCGCGACGCCGCGCATATGCGGTTGTGCGAGCTTTTGGATTCCGGAGAGCCGCTTCCGTTTGAGCTCCGGGGCGCCGCTATATATTACGCCGGACCCACACCTCCCCCGCCGGGCTTCGTCGTCGGCTCCGCGGGTCCGACGACGAGCTCGCGCATGGACTTCGCCGCCCCGCGCCTGATACGGCGCGGCCTGAGCTGTATGATAGGAAAGGGCGCGCGCTCCGCGGAGGTCGTTGAGGCTATGAAGGAATGCGGCGCGGTCTATCTCGCCGCCGTCGGCGGCGCGGGCGCGCTGCTCGGCGGGCGCGTTCTTCGCTCTGAGCTCGTGGCGTTCCCGGAGCTCGGGACGGAGGCGGTACGCCGCCTGACGGTCTCGGACTTCCCGGCGACCGTCGCCATCGACAGCCTCGGGGGCGATATTTACTCCGAGGGGCGCGCCGAATATCTGCGCTCTATAAAATAGTCGGCCCGCGCCTTTCGACTTGTATATCGCGGAGCTTTACTGTATATTATTATAGTAGGATGAACTTCGGAGGCTGACTCAATGGAGGCTGATTCAATGAATATTGCCGTACTGTGCGGCGGGCTGTCCGCCGAGCGCGACGTTTCGCTTTCCACCGGGGCGTTGGCGGCGGCGGCGTTGCGCCGTCTCGGGCACCGCGTTGTGACGCTTGATTTATTTTTAGGACGTCCGGGCGATATTAGCTGCTTAGGCGATATTTTCACCGAAAACGCGGACGCGGCGTCCGCCGCCATTTCCGAAACGGCGCCCGATATAGCCGCGCTTCGCGCTTCGCGCCCGGGCGGAGCGCGCGTCGGGGAAAACGTGTTTGAAATATGCCGCGCCGCGGACATTGTCTTCTTAGCGCTGCACGGGGAGGACGGGGAGGACGGCAAGATACAGGCCGCGTTCGACCTGCTCGGGATAAAATATACGGGCACGGGCTTTCTGGGAAGCGCTATTGCGATGAGCAAGCCCGCGGCGAAGCGTGTTTTCTATGAAAACGGCGTGAAGACGCCGCGCGCCGTTTCCGTGTATCGCGGGGCCGGCGCCGGTATCGAGGGCATCGGCTTCCCCTGCTTCGTCAAGCCGTGCTCCGGGGGGAGCTCCGTCGGCGCGCGAATCGTTTCTTCGGAGGCCGAGCTGCCTGACGCGTTAGAGTTCGCCCGGCAATTCGGCGAGCCGGTCATTGTTGAGGAGTACATACGCGGGCGGGAGTTCAACGTCGGCGTGCTGATGGGGCGGGCGCTGCCGGTCATCGAGATATGCCCCGACGGGGAATTTTACGATTACAAGAACAAGTATCAAGAGGGCGTCGCCGTCGAGATATGCCCCGCCGAGCTGCCGCCGGAGCTTACGGAAAAGCTTCAGCGGACGGCGGAGACCGTGTTCCGCGCGCTTGAAATGCAAGTGTACGCGCGCATGGATTTCATCGTTGACGGCGGCGGGGAAATATGGTGCCTCGAGGGCAACACGCTGCCGGGACTGACGCCGACAAGCCTGCTGCCGCAGGAGGCCGCCGCCGCCGGCATTTCCTATGACGAGCTTATCGGCGTGATCCTCCGCGAATCCCTGAACAAATACGACGGAGAGTGAACAATGCTTGCTTTGACTATCGAGAAAATCGCCGAGGTCATGGGCGGGCGGCTTTTTTCAGATGAAATAAACGCCCGCCGCGTAATAACGCGCGTCGTCACGGACAGCCGTGAGGCCGTCCCCGGCGCGCTTTTCTTCTGCTTTCGCGGCGAGAGAACGGACGGGCACGACCACGTAGCGGACGCCTTCGCGCGCGGAGCTCTCGCCGCCGTCACAACGCGGGAGATAGAGATACCGACGCGGCACAAAGTCCCGGCGGGCGCGTATATACTTGTCAATTCAGCGCAAACGGCGCTCGGAAAGCTCGGCGCTTATTACCGCTCGCGGCTTAACATCCCGATTATCGGCGTCGCCGGCTCCGTCGGGAAGACCACGGCGAAGGAGATGATTGCCGCCGTCCTCTCAGAGCGCTTTAACGTCCATAAAACGCGGGAGAATCTGAATAACGAGCTCGGCGTGCCGCTCACGCTGCTCGGGACCGGCGAAGAGCACGGCGCCGCCGTTATCGAGATGGGCATTTCGGACTTCGGCGAAATGACCCGGCTGGCGGAGATCGTCCGCCCGGATATTTGCGTTATGACCGCTATCGGGCGCTGTCATCTCGAAAAGCTTGGCGATTTAGACGGCGTGCTGCGCGCGAAGGCAGAGGTTTTCGCAAAAATGCCCGAAACCGGCGCCGCCGTCCTGAACGGCGATGACGCGCTTTTGTCCGCGTATGACCCGGGCTTGGCGAAACCCGGCTTGACGAAAATAACCTTCGGCACGGACGCGCGCTGCGACTGGCGCGCGGAAAACATAGCCTCCGACGGCACGCGCAGCGTCAGCTTTGATATTATATCGCCGTCCGGGGAGCGCGCGCGCGCCAAAATCCCGGCGTTCGGAACGCATTTGGTATACTCGGCGCTCGCCGCCGCCGCCGTGGGCGCAAAGCTTGGAGTGAGCCTTGATGAGACGGCGCGCGGCTTGGCAAAATACCGCCCCGTCGGCGGTCGCGCCAACGTCGTCGAGACCGGCAAAATCACGGTAATCGACGACTGCTATAACGCCAACCCGAATTCCGTGTCGGCGGCGCTGCGCTCTCTCAGCGCGCTGAGCACCGTCCGCCGCGCGGCGATACTCGGCGATATGCGCGAGCTCGGGGCGGGCGCCGAGGCGGCGCACCGCGAGATCGGGAAGCTCGCCGGAGAGCTCGGCATCGATTGCCTTATCTGCTGCGGAGAAATGGCCGAATTTATTTTTAAGGGCTTTATCGCGTCCGGTTCCGAGGCGGAGGCGTACTTTTTCCCGTTCCGCGACGCGCTTTTTGAAAAGCTCCCGGCGCTCATACGGGACGGCGACGCCGTGCTCGTAAAAGCGTCGCACAGCGAAAAATTTGAGCAGATAACGCAGCGCCTGCTGGCGCCGGCGTTATGAAACGTGCCTGCGGGCACGGGGAACGCGGCTTCGCCGCGACGCCGCGTGAGAGCGCATAAACAAATTCAGACGTTCGGCTTGGGCTTTTGGTAGACCATACCAAACATTTTCAAAGCGGAAAGATATTGATAAGCGATGGGAAACCGTCGCTTTTATTTTTGAAAAATGCTTGACATGCCCTCGCAGCTCGTATATAATGATGTTAGAGAAGGGGATAGTAAATGGGTATGCTGACAGACAGGATGTTTATTCACACAAAAGTTTTTGACAGACTATGGAACTCTCTTGGATGTGATGACGATGACCTTGCCGAACTGCAAAAAGCGATATGTGACGCGCCGCAAGACGCGCCTGTGATACGCGGTACAGGCGGCGTTCGAAAAATCAGGATTGCGCTTGACGGACGCGGGAAAAGCGGCGGAGCACGGATCCTATATGTGGATTTCGTCGTGAAAGGCGTTGTCGGTTTGCTCTATGCTTATCCAAAGAAAGAAAAAGAGAGTATCGACGATGGCGAGAAGAAAATCCTTAAAACAATGGCGGAACAAATCAGCGAGAATTGGAGGAATTAAAATGAGTAAAATGGGTCAAGACCTTATAGAGGCGATGCAGGAGCTGTTGGATTATTCCGAGGGCAAAATTGAGTTGAGAACATCTCGGCTTAATATCTTGCCTGTATGCGATACGATCAGCGTAGAAGAAATCAAAGAGACGCGGCAAAAACTCGGGATGTCGCAAGGCATATTTGCGCTTCTTCTCGGAGTGTCTAAAAAAACAGTAGAGTCTTGGGAAACCGGAAGATACACTCCGGACGGCGCGGCGCGGCGGCTTATCTCAATTATACAGGCGGACCCGTCGGTTCCGGAAAGATGCGGGATCATCAACAGATAGAAAGAAGTGCCAGTTTGCCTCAAGTAAAGCACAATTTTTTGACGAATGCAATACTTTTTATGTTTTTTTGTGGTTTTTGATACACAATATGATTTTTGATACAAGAGAACTCCCCCTTGCAGTTTTCGCAAGGGGGAGGGGTTTTGCTTCAAAATTTTTATTCTACGTAGTTTAGGTAGTAGCTTAGTTCTAGCGGGTGGAGTAGGTCAATGCCGGATATCTGAATAAGTGTCGGTTCGCGCTTAGTAAAGCCAAGGTCAAAACCTTGTAGTTCACCATTGATATACATTATGCTCGTCCAGTCGCTATATATCCATGCTTTTTCATCTGTTAAATAACATGCTGTATATAAATGGCCACTGCCTCGGACTTCTTCCACACCTACTGCGGGGATTCCTACCGCTTTCAGCATGGCAATCATTAGATGCGTTCCGCCGGAGCAATTCTGAAGGTATGACTTAGCTTGCGTTCCATTTTTCAGCGCTGCAAGATTTCGGTCGTTTCCTGCCGATCTGAGATAAGAGCATAGGTCAGTAACTGTAAGGTAAATATTTCGTGCGGTTTCGCGGTCGGTTTTGCCCACAAGAGTTTTTGCCAGTTTTTCAATGGGTTCTGATTCGTACCATGGTGGGTCGAAATCTGTATAAACACCATAGGCTTTTGAATAGCTTTCGCCATAAGGTACGAAGTCAGTGTTACCAAACGAAGTGGGGTTATGGTTGTCTAACCATCCGCCAAAAAAATTAGTCGTGTAGGATACGATGGCTGAAGTGTTGGCGTTAAGCCATTCGTGGAATTGTACGCTACGCTCCGTGTTGCCTGATGCGCGGTCAAAGGTTTCTTTTTCGGCTTTTGTCGGGTAGCGGGTTGAGACGTATTCTTTTTCTCCGAATAATGGAGGTTCGGGCGTGGTGGTGAGTACTACTGTGCGGTTGGGGCCGTCCCAATCGACATTGCAGCCAAAGAGGGCGGCAGTAGCGCGAATTGGGATGTAGTAGGTGCCTTCAAGGAGCAGCGGATAGACGCGGTTGCCATTTACATCTTTTAACCCGATTACTCTTTGGTAGTCGTTGTCGTAGTCGATGACATATGCGGCGGGGTCGGAGAGTACGGTGACTTTTTTGGGAGTTCTGTCTTGGATCGGGGTTGTTTTTTGCGGGATGTCAACGGTTTTGCCGTCCATGGCGGCTTTTTCTTTGGTGTGGATGTTGATGGTGTCGACGTTTTTGGTTTGCTGACCGGAGTATGAGAAATATCCGCCGATTTGGTTTAAGTTGATATATCTTCCAAAGGCGTACGACAGCGCGCGGACTGGTATCATGGTGGTGCCGTTAAGGATTAGCGGGGCCACTTCAGCGCCTTCGGCGTTCAGGAGGTCCAGTTTTTTGCCGTCCAGTGTGACGGTGATGTCGGGCGACCAGGTTGCTTGGACTTTTGTGGAGCGGAGGTGTTCGGGCGTGTCTTCCGGCGGCATTACGCTGTGACCTGGTTTGTTTCGGTCTATTACTTGCGCTGTTGCGGCGCCGGTTGGGAAAAGCGATATGGTAATTATCACCGCCAACAACAGCGCCACTTTCCTGAGTTTGCTTGGTCTGCCGGATTTGCGGGGAATGCGTTTGATGCTTTTCATATCAGTCTTTCCTCCAATAAAAATTTCAGCATTTTTAGAACAACGGCTCGCCGTACGCTTTGTACAGATCAAAACGGTGGTTGAATTTGTACATAAACACCAAAAAACGTACTTTGGACAACATCTCGGCGGGCTTGAGGTACCCGTTCTCGTCGCCCGACAAGATCCGGTTCTCGCTGTAGCCATACTTACTGAGTTCATTCACGGCATCCTTCGCCCATGATGCGATTTTGTCCTTGTCGGCAAAATTCATGGGTTCGGAGTATGTTGGAGTATAGGTATTGATAACCACATCACGGCGCTCTTTGTTGTGATCCGCGATCTCCTCCGGTGTCATCTGATCCGCCCAAGGATTTGTCTCTAGCCAATGTTCGGCCATGTATTCGGCTTTTTGCTTTCCCCACTCCATCACTCGATGAGCCATCACCGCAAACTCCTGCATTGACAACTCCGAGTCTGGACGGAAAGTCCCATCGCCATTCCCCGTCATAATTCCCAACTGATTCATCGCCCAAATATAGGGCGCGTATTCATGAGAGGGAGGAACGTCGGAAAAAATCCGTTCGTTACGCATCGGTACAACACCGATATAGTTACAGATCAACTTTGCGACCTCACCGCGCGTCAGTGCCTTGTCAGGACGAGCGTACGGCTTATGCAGTAGCCTAAACATAAAAGGCTCCATACGGCTGCCATTGATCCAGCTTTCATCGACATCTAGTATAGCGTTGCCGTCATTTGGTAGCATATATGCTGCGTCAATATCGAAATCCCGCGCAACAACAAGCAAGTTACGATTCACATTACTAAAATAATCAGTAAATGTATCGTTGTATCTTCTCACATACCGCCATTGTCCATCAACATAAAAAAAGGATCGACATGCCCAATGCCATACATCCACAGAGGGATGACCATTGCCGGGATGCCTGCCAAACGACAAACTGCGACCAGCCCACCAGCTTCTGTATTGCAGTTATAAGTAAAGCCATCGTATTTACCCTGTCTGCCAAATACGCTCTGAGAGAAGTATCCAGAATACGCCCATTCCGACAAACGTTTTGCTTTATCGACTTGCGACAGGTTAGCGTCAGCTAACTCCAAGTCATTAAAAATACGATACGCTTCGTCGCGCATTAACACAGGGTCACCCATCCCGAAAAAGGAATCCCAACTTTGAAGATGATCACTGATGTTGTCAAACTCCGGCAAAAGTGTAAGCCTCTGCAAAGCGTCTGGCTCATCATCTGTTGGCAAAAACGACAGGAAATAATCACTATACATTTTCGCCATCGCATAAAACTCCGGTGATTTGCTGTCCGTTGTTCCCACGGCCTCCATGATTTGCCTTTCCAGTGTCTCATTCAACGTTTCTTCCGCCGCGAACGCTGGGGTTGCGATGAGAAAAGTTAGTGTGATTACCAAAACCACAGTCACGAGGGTTTTGGCGCGCGGGTTGCTGGTTTTTATTTTCATGATATAAACTCCTTTTTATGAAAAAATAAGATGTTCAACTTGAAGAATATATAAACAGCCCTCCTACTTCGCAAAACTTGCTACTCCATCCAAGCCACCTTCCACACTTGGTCAAATTTAATTTTGAAGCATTTTAAGTTTCGCGGTAGTAATAAAGTAATATAATTACTGCTGAGTCCCTTTCAATGAATACATCCGGGCGCCGGCAAATCAGATATCCTTATCATCCGTGCTCTCCGCCGCTCTGACGCCCAACCAAATCTCCCGCTGTATATTCGCCCACATAAATTTGACCTTGACTCTGCCGCGCCGCCTGTTTACGGCGACTATTCCGTCCTCGTACCCTTTCAGCGGCCCCGCGAGTACGCGAATGCGGTTGTCTTTGCCGTATTCGACCTCGGAAACGGCTATTACGCCGTCGTCATCCTGCATATGTATAAGACGGGAAATTTCATCGGGGTAAATCTCCTGAAATATGGAGATTTCAGGGCCATTAGGCTTTTCCGGGTCTTCGGGAATCGCTACGGTAAGCGCGTAAAATACATAGCGGTTTCGCTTCGCGATACGCAAGAACTCGGATATTTGCCCGGTTCCGACTATCATATACCCCGGAAACATTGTTTTGAATACGATGCGTTTCTTTCCGCCTTTCCATTCCGCAAGCTCACGCTTCGGAACGAGGATCGTGAACTCTATTTCGGGAAACTCTGCGAGATCACGCTCCAGCTCGGCTTTCGCCGCTTCCTCGCGCCGCGTAAAAACACGGAACGCGTACCAGTGCCGGAGCTGCGGCAATTTTTCATTCGGATATGGCTCCGCCATTCGATCTTATCCCTCCTTTCGGGAAAATCATTGCAGCCGGGAATATGTACAGTCGCTGTTGCCCGTTCTGCCGAAGCACGATCCGGGTTCTTGCGGGTCTGTTTGTGAGAATTCGCGCCTCTGACGCCGCGCCGCTTATTGAAGACGCCGGCGTCTCTTGATAATGACATTATACGGGAACAAAAGGATAAAAGCAAGAGTATAAGAGAACTAAAAAAGCACCCTCACTTTTTATGGTGAGGGTGAAATTTGCTTCAAAACTAAGCTTAAAACAAGCGCAATGGAGTTATTTCGTGGAACAATTTGAGTTTGTTGTTGAACTTGAACATAAAAACAAGAAATCTCGTCTTGCTCATTTGCTCTGTGGGGTTAAGTCGGGAGTCAGCGCCGGTGCTGTCACCTTGCAAAATACCCCATTTGCTGAATTCGTCAACACCGGATTTTGCCCAAGATGCGATTTGTGAACTGTCCGCAAATATGCGAGGAGTACTACCGGCAGGTGGGGTGAATAGGTTATCCATTTGGTCTTGATACCTTTTGATGGTGACTTCGTAATCGCAGTAGGGATCGGGGTTGTCTGAGTCTCTCTCGGCAATTAGGCTATTGATGGTTTCTTGTATACTATGTTTGCCCCATTCTATTACGCGCATCGCTATCACTGCAAATTCTTGCATTGATAGCGTGGTGTCAACGCCAAACTTGCCATTGCCGGTGCCGACCATGATTTGTAGTTCGTTCATGGCCCAGACATATGGGGAGTAACGATGGCTAACCGGAACGTCAGAAAAAATCTGTTCATTTCTCATCGGCACTACGCCAAGATAATTGCAAAGTAGTTTGGCGACTTCGCCACGTGTCAGTTTCTGGTCGGGATAGGCAAATGGCTTGTGGAGCAACTTGAACATAAACCGTTCTGCGTCCTGCCCGACCCAACTTTCGTCAATGTCAATGATTTTTATTGACAGGTCCTCGATGGGCGAGTAGTAATGTTGAGCGGCGCCGTCTTCGTCAAATACAGTGGGGACGTTTGTTACAAAGAATGAATACATTCTCCCAAAATAGTCGGTGAACGTCTCCGCTATATGCTCGGCGTGCAGCCATGCACCGTTTACATAGCAAAAAGCCTCCGTATGATATTTTCCGTACAAATACATTTCAACCCCGCACGCAGGAATCCCCGCCAAACGATACAGGGCGACTATTCCGTCCGCACGCGTAACGCAATTCCCATACCATGTGGGGTTTTTGTCGCCGCCCACGGACAGAGTTGCATCACCCAAAATACTGTTAAGGCATTTTAGTGAAGTGGAAAAGTCGCTGATGCGCTTTGCTTTCTCGTATTGAGATAAATTGGGATTTGTCAGGTCTAACTCTTTGGCAAAATTAAAAACCGTGTCGCGCATTAGTGTAGGATAACCCCCAGTAAAGTAGCCACCCCATGCGCCAGTTTCCGGATATTTGCCGCTGTTCCAACCAGTTTTTCCGTCATAATCCGGAATGTTCGTGAGCAGTTTCAAGGCTTCCGGCTCGGCGTCGGTCGGCAGGAAGTCAAGGAAATAGTCGCTCCACATTTTTGTGAAAGCATAATATTCCGCCGAAGTATCGCTACCGCCGGTGTGTTCTTTGATCTCTTCGTTGACTGTTTTTTCTGCTGCGAACGCCGGTTGAGTGAGGCTAGCGAGGGTGAGGATCGCCAAAAGCATTGCGAGGAGGCTTTTGGTACGCTTTTTGGTGGTTTTCATTTTGACTTTTCCTCCTTAAAAATATATAAGGGTATCCCAGGATTTTGTGAAACCAACGCACTTCAAGCCATATTCCCTTTCATTTGAATATGTTTAAAGTTTTGAAGTGTTAAGTTCCACGCCGTAATCGGTAACCCTACGGTTGCCGGTCGATGATTCACATTTTACCACGCGCGTTAGATTTTACAAACTTAAGCCTTATGGGCTTTGTGACATTTGTGAAAGTTTGTAAAAATTACAACATGTGTATCTGAAAAAACCTAGAAAAATGCCTCTGCTTTCACACAGAGGCAAAATTTTTGCTTTAAAACTTTAGAATAAGGGAGCACTAAGTCCACCGTCGTAAAAACCGAGTCTGTCATTGAATTTGTACAGGAACACCAGAAACCGTACTTTTGACAGGGTTTCGGTGGGTTTGAGATAGCCGGTGCCATCGCCGGACAAAATATCAAGGCTGCTAAACTTATCCACAGCCGATTTTGCCCATGTGGCGATTTTGTCATTATCAACAAAAACCTTAGGCTCACGGATGGAGGAGCCGAAGCGTGTTGACAGATAATCTGATTCTCTCTCCAAACGCTCTATTACTGCTTGCGTGTAGATACTATCGAGAGGCCAATCTTCGGGGTTGCTCCTGATGTCTTCTAGCTGCTGTTTTGAGCTAGCGTTTATCCGTTCGATACGGTATTCCATTACTCGATACCCCATAACCGCGAACTCTTGCATCGTAAGCCCAGCGTTGGGGCTGAATTTACCGCCGCCGACACCGCCCATGATGCCGAGTTTATTCATTGCCCAGATATAGGGCGCATATTCGTGGGAAGCTGGGACGTCTGAGAATGAAAGGTCGTCTTTTAGGGAGAACAGGAACTCGTTGCGCATTGGCACCACGCCGAGATAGTGGCAAAGCAGTTTCGCTACCATGCCGCGCGTCAACTCTTCTTCGGGATATACGAATGGTTTTTGGAGCAGTCTGGATATGAAACCTTCGGCCGATCGGCCGATCCATTCTTCATCGACATCAAGGATTGAATTATCGGCCTCTAACCCATAGGAATCATGAACGAAAGAAAAAGCTCCTAAGATATGGCGGTTTGCCATACTACTGAAGTATTCTGTGAATGTGACGCTGTGGTCTTTCGCAAATCGCCATGCATTGTCCACATAGACAAAGCATTCGGTATGGTTTATGCCAAAGAGCTCCATGAAATTGTTGGTCGCCGGTATCCCCGCCAAACGGTGAAGCGCCACTAACCACATTGCGTAAGTATCGCAGTTGAAATGATACCCATTCTCATCCGTATATTCGCCCCTAGCGAGTCCGTACTTGATGTTTCTACCTCTATATTCTAGCGAGTCGCAGTACTTATTGATCCGCGAAGCTTTTTCACTCAAGGATAGCGCTGAGCTAGTCAGATCTAGCTTCTCGGCAATACGAAAAACCTCGTTCCTCAAGAAAAGCTCTGTTTCGTGGTTTTTCCCGCCCCCGCCGCTAAACCACGAGAACCAAGCGCCCTCGTCGTCGTATTTTGGAAGCAGCGTCAACCTTTTTAACGCTTCAGGCTCTTTATCTGTTGGTAAAAGCGACAAAAAGTAGTCGCTCCACGCTTTGGTGAAAGCGTAGTATTCCGAAGTGCCATACTCCGCACCGGTATCCAGTATTTGCTCGTGCACTGTTTTCGCTTCCGCTGCTGCTACTCCCGCGCTGAAAGTAAAGAGTAGCGTTGCTGCTAGGAGCATCACGAAAAGGCTTCTGATCCGCTTTCTTGTGGTTTTTTTCATGGTTGGTTTTCCTCCTTAAAAAATAAATAAGGGTATCCCAGGATTTCGTGAGACTATAAGCACCTCAAGCCATATTGCCTTTCAATGAATATGGTTTTATAAAGTTTTGAAGTGTTAAGCTTCACGCCGAACTCGGTAACCCATCGGTTGCCGGTCGATGTCCACATTCTATCACAGATGTCAAATTTTGTAAGCTTGAGCAATTATGAATTTTGTGACGCATTGGAGAATGGGTGGCAATGCATAACGCATACCAGTGCCGGAGCTGCGGCAATTTTTCATTTGGATATAGCTCCGCCATTTGATCTTGTCCCTCCTTTCGGGAAAATCATTGCAGCCGGGAATATGTACAGTCGCTGTTGCCCGTTCTGCCGAAGCACGATCCGGATTCTTGCGGGTCTGTTTGTGAGAATTCGCGCCGCTGACGCCGCGCCGCTTATTGAAGACACCGGCGTCTCTTGATAATGACATTATACAGAAAAAAAGGATAAAAACAAGAGGAAGGCGCAGATATCCGGAAAAACCTAAAAAAATGCCTCCGCTTTTATGCAGAGGCAAAATTTTGCTTCAAAACTTTTTTATTCTGGCGTATAGCCAGTGTTCGTGTCAATGGTTATGGCGTTATTTGCGCCGTCCCAGAACACACCGAAATCGAAGGCGGCAGCTACGTCGCGAAGCTTGAAGTAGTTGTTCCCACCGATATTGTAGGCGGTGAACTTGACTTCTTTGCCGTCAAGTGTAATTTTGGAGGTGGTGGGCATGGCGTTCATATTGCCCGTTCCTTTGGGCGTCATCTCGCCACCGACGGGCGTGTATTTTCGTCCGCTAACGAGCATGATGGTGTTGCTCACACCGTCCCATTCGGTTTCAAATTGCTTGTTTGTGCCGTTTAGCGTATAGGCCAAATCGCGTAGTTTGAAATAGTTGTTGCCGTTGATGAGGTAGGCGTCGAAGGCGACGGGGCGACTGTTTACGTATACTGTTGAAGAGGTTGGCATGGCGTTAGGCGGCGGGGGTGGTGCAGGAGCAGCAGTTGGCAGCATGATGCCGTCCATAATCTTGACAGGGCGTGAAAAAAATTCTTGGGTGCCTGTGCCTAAGGAGCCGTTTTCATTCCATCCGCCCCAAGTCCAAAGTGTGCCGTCAGCTTTTAGCGCGACAGCGTTTGCTGAAACTTTGTGAACGTCGACAATATTGTCGGCGACTTTCAACGGTGTGTTGATGGCGCCTAAATAGTACTTGTCGCGGTATTTTTCGTCTATTTCATCGGCAGGTCCAAGACCTGCGCCCGCGCTGTCCCCCCATGCCAAAAGAGTTCCGTCAGTTTTGACGATGAAAATAGTCGACTCAATATAGACTTTTGCAACTCCGTCCATGATTTTAATCGGTGATAAGACGAGGTTTGGACTTATTGTAGTAATAGGTTCGGGTGCACCTGGCATTGCCGGCGGGGTCTGTTCTTTGTAGCTTGAGTCTAAGGGTGGTGAAACAGATGCAATAATAGTGTCTATTGCGTCTTGACGCCCCCAAAACCATAGGCTGCCGTCTGTTTTGACGGCCATTGCGCGTCCACCGCCATGACTGACCATTGCAACTCCGTCTAAAATCTTTTTTGGAGTTTCGCAGTAAGTGGTGGTTCCGTCGCCCACGAGACCGTATTCGTTATTGCCCCAATTCCAGAGTGTGCCATCAGTTTTGATTACGGAAGTACCGTCGACATACGCCACATCCTCCATAAGTTTAACAGGTCTGTCACCGTAGTCCCAGCCTGATGCCCATAATGTGAAGTCGTTTTTCACGAACCAAATGTAGGCACCTAGCGTGTGTACGGCGATAACGCTGTCCATGACTTTTACAGGGGCAAGACGGTTTTCTTTATCCCCTGTGCCAAGTTGTCCGTATTTGTTGTTACCCCAAGTCCATGCGCTACCGTCACTTTTCAAAGCGACCGTTTGCGTTGTCGCTGAGTCTATGCTGACAACATTATCCATGATTTTTACGGGGGTAAGACGATCTGCCGTATCTCCTGTGCCAAGGTATGTGTCTTTACCATCAACTTCCACTTTCATATGGCCGGCTCCCCACGCCCAAAGTGTGCCATCGGATTTAATCGCGAATCCTCTTCCTGCGCCGGCGGCGATAGTTGTGACATAGCCCCCATCTGTTGCCGCCATTGCTGTTCCTGCGTTGGAAGCGAGGAGTAACGTGCACATCAAAAACATCGCAATGAGGTTTTTGATGTGGCCTTTTGTTAGTTTTAGCATTGACTTTTCTCCCCTCAATGAATACGGCGTCCTCAAAAAATTATTTTGATTTGTTGAACGCCCCCGCGTAATTCGCTATCTTGACGCAGCCGGAAACGCAGACTTCGGCGCAGTGGCCGCAGCCGCCGCATTTGGCGTAGTCGATGACGGCGAGGTTGTTTATGACGGAGATGGCTTCCTTCGGGCATTCGCGGACACAGCGCATACAGGCGATGCAGCCGCTTTTGCATTTTTTGCGCACATCCGCGCCTTTGTCGCGCGAAGAGCATTTTATGACTGTAGAAACATAGTCGGGCAGCGTCGATATTATCCCGTTCGGGCACGCTTTGGCGCACAGGCCGCAGCCGGTGCAGCGGCGGGGGTTTATCCTCGCCACGCCGTCGTCGATACATACGGCGCCGTTCGGGCAGACCTTCTCGCAGTCGCCGTAGCCGATGCAGCCGTACTGACACGCGCCGGCGCCGCCGTACAGCGTTTTCGCCGCGGCGCAGGACATTATGCCGTCGTATTCCATCTTTCTTTCAACAGCCGCCGAAGTGCCGCCGCAGTGGCAGACGGCGATACGCTCTATCACGTCCTCGAACTGGACGCCGAGCAGATCGCTGATTTGACGCGATACGGCGTCGCTGCCCGGGACGCACAGATTTGTTTTTGCGCCGTCGCTGACAAGCGCCGCGGCGTAGCCGTCGCACCCCGCGTAGCCGCACGCTCCGCAGTTCGCGCCGGGAAGAATGTCGCGGAGCTCCGTGACCCGCTCGTCCTCGCTAACGGACATCAGCTTGGATACGACGGTCAGCATAACGGCGCACAGCAGACCGATCGCGGAAACGGCCCCGACGGGGAATATGATCGCGCTCATCCGATATCACCTCACAAATAGATTTCAGCCGAACAGATTTTCGACGATGCCGTTGAAGCCGAAAAACGACAGAGAAAGGATCGACGCCGAAATAAGCGTCAGCGGAAGCCCCTCGAACGGCTTAGGCGGCTCGGAATTCTCAGTTTGCGACCTGACGCCGGAGAATATGACCATCGCGAGGAAAAAGCCGAGCCCGGAGCCGAACGCGTTAACCACCGACTCCGCGAAACCGTAGCCCTTGTCGAGATTCGCGATAGTCACGCCGAGCACGGCGCAGTTCGTCGTGATGAGCGGCAGATACACGCCGAGCGCGCGGTACAGCGCCGGGATATTCTTTTTAAGCGCGATCTCCACAAGCTGCACAAGCGCCGCGATTACGAGTATGAACACCACGGTTTGCAAATACTCCATCCCGCGCGGCACGAGAAGATAAGTCTGAATACACCACGTCACCGCCGTCGCGAGGCACATAACGAATATGACCGCTACGCTCATCCCCGTCGCGCTTTTCAGATCCTTAGACACGCCGAGAAAAGGGCATATCCCCAAAAACTGACGCAGAACATAGTTGTTGACAAGCGCCGCCGCCATCAAAATAGAAACAAGCTTTATCATTTACCTTACCTCTTTTCCGAACCTGCCGCAAGTGTCGGCTGACGGGCAGCCGGCGCAGTAGCTTTCGTCCGCGGGGCTCTGCTTCCTGCCGAGTATCTTATTTACAAGCGCGATGAGGCACCCGAACACGATGAAGCCGCCCGGCGCCATCGTCAGAACAGATATGCCGTTGTCGCTGAGCCACGGGATCGCGATGCCGAACCAAGTCCCGCTGCCGAGAACTTCACGTATCGACGCCATAACGAGCAGCGTCAGCGTGAAGCCGATGCCCATACCGAGCCCGTCAAGCGCGGAGTCTATGACGCGGTTCTTATTGGCGAACATCTCCGCCCTGCCGAGGATTATGCAGTTTACGACGATGAGCGGAAGATATATCCCCAGCGCCTCGAAAAGCGAATGCGCGTATGCCTCCAGCACCATCTGCACGACTGTCACAAAGCCCGCTATCAGGACGATGTAGCACGGTATCCGCACCTTGTCAGGAATGATATTTCTCAGCGCGGATATAACGGCGTTCGAGCAAATCAGCACAAACGTCGCGGCGAGCCCCATACCGACGGCGTTTGACGCCTGCGTCGATACCGCGAGCGTCGGACACGTCCCGAGCACAAGCACGAGCACGGGGTTTTCGCGCAAAATTCCGCGCGTCAAATTTGATAATTTACTCATTGCGCCGCCTCCATTATTATCTCATACGCAGAAAGCGCGCTTTCCACCGCGCCCCTGTAAGCGTCGGACGAAATAGTCGCGCCCGTTACCGCGTGATAGCCTTCAAGCGATTTATCCATACCGACGAACTGTTCTTCATAACCCGGCTCCGACACGCGCGAGCCGAGGCCCTTCGTCTCGCCGTTCGCGAGCGTCGTAACGCCCGTCACGACGCCCTCCGGCGAGAGGGCGAGCATGATGCGCAGGCTCCCGGCGCCTCCGTAGCCCGACGCCGTAGCCGTGATAACGTATCCGGTACCGTTTGACGCGGAATACGCGTCCGTCACGCCGTCCGGGAGCTCAAGCTCAAGCTTATCGAAGCTGTCCGCGCCGGG
>JAISAA010000128.1 GCA_031266955.1 Oscillospiraceae bacterium
GGAAAACGGGAATAAGAAAGGATCGTAAAAATTATGGCTTTTACGGCTGCTGATGTAAAAAATCTGCGCGAGATGACCGGCGTAGGTATGATGGACTGCAAAAAGGCGCTTGAGGCGTCTGACGGAGATTTTGACAAGGCGATAGATTGGCTGCGCGAAAAAGGGCTTGCCGCCGCACAGAAAAAGGCGGGCCGGGTGGCCGCCGAGGGCGTGGCCCACGCCGCCGTGTTCGACGGAGTAGGCGTAGTCGTCGAGGTAAACGCCGAGACGGACTTCGTCGCTAAAAATGAAAAATTCATAGGCTTTGTAAAGGGTGTGGCGGAGGCCGCCGCGAAGTTCGCCCCGAAAGACGTCGAGGCGCTGCTCGACGCAAAATTCCCCGGTTCGGACAAGACCGTGCGCGAGCAGCAGCAGGAGATGGTGCTCGTAATAGGCGAGAATATATCGACGCGCCGCTTTGAGCGCTACGCGGACGGTATCAGCGTACCGTATATCCACACCGGGGGCAGGGTCGGCGTGCTTGTGAACCTTGAAGCCGACGGCATTTCCGATACCGCCGCCGTCACGGAGCTCGGGCGAGACCTCGCAATGCAGATCGCGGCTATGAAGCCGCTGTATTTAGACAAGGACTCGGTTGACACGGCGGAGCTTGAAAAAGAGCGCGAGATACAGCTCGGTATCGCCATCGAAGAGGGCAAGGCAAAAGAGGAAGGCAAGGCGAAAAAGCTGTCGGAGGATAAGGCCTTGGAGATCGCCCGGAAAAAGGTTGACGGCAGGATAAATAAATTCTATGAGGAATTTTGCCTTATGAGCCAGCCGTTTGTCAAGGCCGACAAGCTTTCGGTCGCCCAGCACGTAGAGCAGACTGCAAAGCGGCTCGGCGGCGCGATAAGGATAAAGGCGTTCACCCGCTATGAAAAAGGCGAGGGCATCGAAAAAAAGCAGGAGGATTTCGCGGCCGAGGTCGCAAGCCTCATAAAATAGACTTCAAAGGCTCACGATGAGAGACGGCACGGAAAACGTCAGAGAAAATATCGGAAAAAGGCAGATGAAGGGCGCGATTTTTGACCTCGACGGTACGCTGCTCGATTCTATGCCCATCTATGATACGGCGGGGGGCGATATGCTCCGCGCGCTTGGCTATACCCCGCGCGCGGGGCTGTACGACGCGTTGCGCACGCTGTCCGGCAACGAGGTTTTGGAGTATTTTCATCGTGAATACGACACGCGTGAGACTATAGCGGAGCTCGAAGCCGCGCTTGATAAGCAGCTTGAACGCTTTTACGCCGATACGGCGCCGTTGAAGCCCGGCGTCGCGCGGCTGCTCGAAGCGCTGCGCGGGCTCGGCATACCGATGGCCGTGGCGACGGCCACTCGGCGTATACACGTGGAAGCGGCGCTTGAACGCACGGGCGCCGCGAAATATTTCAGCCGCATTTTTACGTGCCCGGAGGAAAACACGGGCAAGCGTGAGCCGGTGATCTTCCTGCGCGCCGCCGAATTTCTCGGCACGGCGCCGGGGGAGACATACGTCTTTGAGGACTCGCTTCACGCGATAAAAAGCGCGAAAAGCGCGGGCTTTTACGTCGTGGCGTTTTACGACGGCTCAGAGCGGAACAATCAGGCAGGGATACGCGAGCTCGCCGACGAGTATTACGACTCTCCGGCGGGCTTCGAGATTTCAAAAGGAGGCGGCGGGCTTTGAATATCTTAGTATGCGACGACGAGCACGAAATAGTAGAGGCGATAGAGATCTATCTGAAAAACGAGGGCTACAGCGTCCTGAAAGCCTTTGACGGGGAGCAGGCGCTTGAAAAAGCGCGCGTGAACGATGTCCATCTCGTGATAATGGATATAATGATGCCGAAAATGGACGGCATACGCGCGATGATGCGCCTGCGCGAGATGTGCAACATCCCGGTGATAGTGCTCTCCGCCAAAACGGAGGACACGGACAGGATTTCCGGGCTTTCGCTCGGCGCGGACGATTATATCACGAAGCCGTTCAATCCGTTAGAGCTGCTGGCGCGCGTCAAATCGCAGCTCCGCCGGTACACGGAGCTCGGAGGGGCGGAGCCCAGGCAGAACGTCTATAAAACGGGCGGCCTCGTTCTCGACGACGAACGCAAGACGGTAACGCTCGACGGCGAGGACGTCCGTATGACGCCCGTGCAGTACAGAATATTGCTGCTTTTGATGAAAAACGTCGGGCGCGTATTTTCGATCGACGAAATTTATGAGCGCGTCTGGAACGAGGTCCCGTACAACGCGGACAACACCGTCGCCGTACATATCCGAAACATACGCGAAAAGATCGAGATCAACCCGAGGGAGCCGCAATATCTAAAAGTCGTGTGGGGTATCGGATATAAGATAGAGAAGCAGTAACGCGCTTTTCGGAAAAGGGAGGGTATTGCAATGGAGCCGATGCTGAAAAGGTACGGCGTCTGGGTAAAGCTCCCGGTGTTTTTGCTGTCGGCGCTTTTGCTGGCGCAGACGTTTTGGGTCTTTGCGCTGGCGCAGAGCTATTCTTACGACAGCAACGGGCGCTACGCCTGGTACACGGTCGGCGACGTGATAGCGTCCGAAACGTACACGGAGACGAAATCGTTCGACCGCCTATACGACGCCGTGCTGACCGACCTCGACAGCCTGACGCGGCTCGTCAGATGGATCGGCGACATTGAAAAGGGAATTGAAGACCCGCCCGACAGATACGGCCTGACCCCGTCGGCTCAATACGGGGAGGACTGGACGCTCAGCTCGATAGAGCGCGACCTGAACTCCACGGTCATCGCGCTGAACGCGCGCAACGGCGTCGTCTATTACTGCGCCGTCGCGGAGCTCGGCGTCGTATACTCCAATCCGACGGGCGTGCCGGTGGACTGGGTGATGAAGTTTGAGCACAGCTTTTCCCGCGACTCGAACAAGGTGATGGCGTTCACGGGCGAATACATTTCAAGTCTGAACAAGGATTTCACGGTGTTCCGCGAGACGATGCTGCGCTATGTGGCGCAGCTCGCGGCGCTTTTGTCCGGTTATATCGTCTGCTCGATTTATCTGATCCTCGCCGCCGGGCGGAAAACGGCGGACGAGCGGATATATTTATCGTTCATTGACAAGCTGTATACGGAAATTATGTTGGCGCTCGTGCTGCTCGCCCCGGCCGGGGCGCTCGGCATCGCGCTGATGTTCTATCCGGTGGTGGACGGGAGCGGCACGCTGCACGTATTCGTCGTCGCGGCCTGCGCCGCGATTTTTCTCGCCGCGGGCATACCGGCTATGTCGGTCGTGCGGCGCGCGAAGGATAAAACGCTGCTGACGCACACGCTTCTGTACACGCTTTTCCGCGCGGCCTTTGACCTTTTGCGGCGCGTTTATTCCGCCGGGACGCAGGCGCGCCGAATATCCGCCGCCGTGGTTGGGCTCGGCGTCCTGACGATGATACCGCCGCTCGGGATCATAACCATACCGGTAGCGGTGTCCCGCGCCGTGCGCGCCATGACGAGGCTGAACGACGCCAAGGAACGGATACTCAACGCCGAGATGGAAAAGCGCCTGCGCGCGGAGCAGTTCCGCACGGAGCTGATAAGCAACGTGTCGCACGATATAAGAACGCCTCTTACGTCGGTCATCACATATATCGATCTGCTGAAAAATGAAGGCGCGCACGGCGAAAAGGCGCGGGAGTACATCGGCGTTATCGAAAGCAAGGCGCAGCGCCTGCGGGAGCTCACCGACGACCTGTTCGAGGTTTCAAAGGCGGCAAGCGGGAATATCCCCGTAACGCTTGAAAACTTAGATATCAACGAGCTCGTCGCGCAGGGGCTCGGGGAGATGGACGCGAAAATACGAGAGTCGGGGCTCGATTTCCGGCTGTCGCTGTCGCAAGAGCCCGTCGTCGTGTCGGCGGACGGCAGATTGCTGTGGCGCGTCGTTGAAAATCAGCTTTCAAACGTGTTCAAATACGCGCTGCCGGGCTCGCGCGTTTACGTCGAGACGTCAGACGGCGGGGATATCGCGACGCTGGCGATAAAAAACATATCGTCCTCGCCGCTGAATATCCCGGCGGACGAATTGCTGGAGCGGTTCAAGCGCGGCGACGAGGCGCGGTCAAGCGAGGGCTCCGGGCTCGGGCTCGCGATCTCAAAATCGCTCAGCGAGGCGATGGGCGGGCAATTTTACATCGCGATAGACGGCGACCTGTTCAAAGCGACAATATCCCTGCCGAAGGCTTGAACACGGTCACATTCTAAGCTTTTCAATTTCAGCAATAATCACCGTAGCGTCAGCATATCGAGAAAAAACACTGTAGTTTTCGGGCGCGATTTCATCCGCGTCAAGAATGCCGGATGCTTTTACCTCATCGATAAAGGCCGCGAGATGCTCGACCGCGTCTTCGCGATTAGCGAGCTCCTGCAAGCCGTTGAAATAACTGAGCACCGAATCAAACCCGGTCTTGAGACTGTCGAACGCCCACATATTGCCGAGCAACGGATAATCAAGCACTGTTTCGACAAGTGCACGCGTCGTCAGCGCGTGTAAAATGTCTTCCGGTATCTGAGACGCTTCTATCTTGGCGTCAAGCGTATGGGTCAACGCCCGCCAAGCATCAGTTCCTGGTTTGGTGGGGTAATCATACGGCTCATCAATGTACACTACATCCGGAGGGACGTCGGGTATGCCAAATGCGGAGAATGTGATTACGAGCGGCGACAGCATAAACGCAAAAATTACAGCGGTCAGTTTTGTACGGTTCATTTCTTCCGAGCTCCTTTGGTCCAAAATATTCTACACGTAAATGCGCTCCCCCGTCCTGGTTCGCGGGAGCGTATCGTCGTATGTGAATTTATATTTCAGCTCAGTCATAGACACAGCCCCTCTC
>JAISAA010000153.1 GCA_031266955.1 Oscillospiraceae bacterium
GTCAGCGCTGTCAGCGCGAATATGCGCCTGCGCTCACGCGAGTTCGCAGTGCTGCAAAGCGTGGGCATGACGCGCGGCGGGCTGCGGCGGATGATGTATCTCGAATGCGTGATGTACGCCTCGAAGTCGCTGGCATACGGCCTGCCGCTCGGAGCGGCTGCCTGCGCCGCCATATACGCGATATTCTCGATAGCGGAGAGCTACACTTTTGTGTTCCCGTGGATCAACGCGCTGGAGTGCGTCGCCGGCGTTTTCGCCGTCACACTGATAACGATGCGCGCCGCGTCCCCGCACCGCCGCGCGTCCTCCCTCACCGAGTCGATACGCGGTTACGACGGGGCGTAGGGGGCGGCGTAAAGCGGTATGGGCCGCAGAAGAAGAGCGATGTCTCAATCTCTCCGTCCGCGTCGGCGGTGAAAGCCGATACATTGGCAAACTCGCCGCCGTTGTCGGTCAAAAACAGCGGACATACGTCCTCAAACCGGATACCTGCCGCAGACAGCCTCTTTTTCAGGGCGCGAATCTTATCGGCGGCTTCGGCCGCGGTCTTGTCGTCAAGGAGCAGGCCGAACATGAAGTCGCAGAAGGTGCTGGAAGTTAAACTGGGAAACAGCAGAAATCAAGGGAGAACTTACTGTGAGAAAATACAAAAAGGCCGCTTCGCGCCGCCGTTGGCGGTTGCTACCTTTTCGCCTCAGGATCGGAATCTAGGGATATTACAAATTTCCCGCACTTAATTCCACCGCTTATGCCATATCAGACTAAATTCCACCCACGCGTCCACTGTGGATTTTATTTCGCGAGTTTACAAGTATTTTCCCCCAGCCCCCCTCGCAAAAAACACTTGCAATCTTTCCCAGCCCGTGATAAACTCTTCCTGCGAGACCGGTAAAAACGGGCCGCGGCGGTCGCGAGGTGTTGCAAGCGCCTCACGACGCAAGTAGGGACCACCGTTGAAAGCAAGCCTACGAGCACGGATTTCCCGCCGCCACAGCGACAACAGTATACGCGATTTTCGGGGCGTTTACAATTGTCAGAGTACGGAAATGCGCGGGTAAATCCCAAAATAACGCCAATTTGGTACATGATCCCGCCGCGACCCGTGCTTCGCGGCTAACGGATGTGTTATTTGGGCGCGTAGGTAACGGACAAATTTGTCCATGTTCCCTGCGCGCCCGTTTTTTGCCGGTTCTCCCGGAAGCTAAGCCACGAAATTGCGGGAGGACTATTATTTATGCCTAAAATCAGCGTCATAATGCTCACCTACGACCGCGAAACGCTCGTGAGCCGGGCGATCGAAAGTGTGCTCGCTCAAACTTTCCGCGATTTTGAGTTCATAATCGTGGACAACGGCTCGTCCGACGGCAGCGGAGCGATCGCCGGTTGATATATACGATACAGCGGGAACCGATACGGAACAACGTGAGAAAATACGTCATTTCAACGATTCGCCACGTGCTTCGTGCAGAAGTTGTGTCAGCTTTGGGGAAGATACTCTGCGCCATCCTGCGGCAGAACAAATCTAAAGGGTATTTATGAAACATACTGTTTTGATATACATACAGGCCTATAACGCAGAGCATACACTTCGGCGTACACTTGACAGCGTGCTAAATCAAACGCATACAGATTGGATTGTTTACCTCGCCGAAAATGGCAGTACAGACGCAACCGGTAAAATAGCCGCAGAATATGCTGCAAAAGATTACCGTATCGTAAGCAAGCAAAATGTCGTGAATAATTTTTGGTATTTCTATATATTTATTGACGAATATCTCAGAAAAAAACTTCGTCAATATCCACTATTTGCTATGCTCGACGCCGACGACGAATACGCGCCGGATTTTCTCGAAAAGAGCCTTGCATTTATAGAGCGTGAAGATCTTGATATTGTCGCTTGCGGCAATGATTTTGTTGACGCGCAAACCGGCGCAGTCAACGGCTCAAGGGTATTAGCCGGAAACTTAATTATTGAACGCGACGGATTTTCGGAGTATTTCGCGGCGTATCATCAGTTCACCCGCACGGTTTGGGCAAAAGTATTCAGGTTGTCGGTGCTGCTAAAATGTGACTTTTCGCAAGCAAAATCTGTGATGTACGGCGCTGACACTATGTTTTCGATGGAGGCGTTCCGCAACGCCTCACGTGTCGGAATCCTTGCCGAATCGTTGCATAAATACTATGTCAGTCCAAATTCGGTTTCCTATAAATTTGACGGCAAGCGCATAGAGTCAGACCGTGTGCTACATAAAACCGCCTACGACTTCCTCATCTCCAAAACCGGCGCCGTCTCCCCCCGCAACAATGAATTTCTGCTTTGCGTCTATATGAACGCGCTCAAAGACACGCTGAAGGTTCTGCTGAACGCCGACATAACGCAGACGGAGAAGCTCAATGGATTGCAGGATATGTTCCTTTGCGACCACGCTCGCAGGCTCGCGGCGTATGCGCGTTTCGGGGCGCTTTTGGGTAACGCTTCTGTGTACACGGCGCAGAGAAAAGAATTATTTGCCGGCGTTGTGAATTGGCTCCTGTCGCTTGAAGAAGTGCCGGACGAAAAAGTTGAGGATTATTGCGAACTCGGCGAATTTGTGAGCGCCGCGTGCGAGAACGCAGACGACTGGCTGTTTTTCAAAAAACTGGCAGTGCGTTTTTTGCTTGACCAAGAACGCGTCAGAGAAGCCCTGCCGAAAATTGAGGAATTAGCAGAGCTGCTGCCTGACGATGAGGAAATATTTCAAATGCGAGAACTTACGAACGAGCTGTAAACTATGGAGCGCATTGCTTTAAAATAAACAACAGTGAAATTGGTACGCTCGAAACGTTCCCATGCGATACCGTGACGGGAGGCTGCTGCGCGAGGCGCTGAAGACAAGCGCCGTTTCAATCCACCTTCAGCTTCCGCTTGATGAACGTCGTCAGCAGCTCTATCGCCAGCGCGAACGCGAACACTATGATAACAGCAAGCCCGGCGCGGCCGTATTTGTAGCCGCTCATCGCGGCGGTCATTGTGTAGCCGATGCCGCCGGCACCGACCATGCCGAGAATTGCCGCTTCCACGTAGTTCGTCTCGAAGCGCAGCGACGTCCACGCTATTATGCTCGACAGCGACGCGGGCAGCACGGCGCCGAAAAACACCTGCAAGCGCCCCGCGCCTGTGGAGCGCACGGCGTCCACCGTCTCCTCCGGGACCTCCTCGAATATCTGGGCGAACACCTTGCCGAAAAACGCCGTGCAGTGGAACAACAGCCCCACGATCCCCGCCGCCATGCCAAAGCCCATCGACGCGAGCGCGAGCAGCGTCCACACGGCGGTCGGCACGGCGCGGATGAATGCGAACACGCTTTTCAAAACAGCCGACAGCGGGCCTGTCGGCGTTATATTCCTCGCGGACAGCGCGCCGAGTATGAGCCCGAGTATAAGTCCGTATATGAGCGACAGTATCGAAACCGCCACAGTCTCCGCCATCGCTATGGCGGTAAGCGAGAATT
>JAISAA010000177.1 GCA_031266955.1 Oscillospiraceae bacterium
CGCACGATATGGACGCCGCGCTGCGCGTGGCCGACAGGATACTCGTAATGCGCGGCGGCGCGATAATAGAGGACGCGGACGTGCGCGGCGGCGCGAATTTCACGAATGAATACGCGAAAACGCTGCTTGAAGCAACGCTATGACCCGCGAAAGCGGATTATATATTTTCACTTGACTTGGAGGAATATTTCATGAAAAAGCGTACCCTTATCCTCGCGATCACGGCGCTCATGGCGCTCGCGGCTCTGACGCTGCTGTCCGCCGCCTGCTCGAACAGCTCACCCGGCGACCCGGCGCCTGAGACGTCCGCGTCCGGACCCGCGCCCACGCAATCCGCGCCGGAGACGGCGCCCGGCAGCAGCGGCGAGCCCGCGGCCGTCACGGAGCTCACGTTCGGCGAAAGCTGGGGCTACGAGGACGGCTTCTACCCGGTCATAACGCCGGAGACGGGAACCACTTACGGAATCAGGTATATCGGGTGCAATTTCTACGAGACGCTCGTCAATTACGACGGCGGCGAGTTCACGCCGGGGCTCGCCGAGTCCTGGGACATATCTGACGACGGCACGGTCTACACGTTTCATCTGCGGCGGGGCGTAAAATTCTCCGACGGCAAGGACTTCACGGCGGAGGCGGTGAAAAAATCGTTTGAGGCCGTGCCCGGCAACCTCGGGATGTACAACGGTTCATACGGCACCGTCTCCACTCTGTTCAAGGAGATCGCCGTAATTGACGAATACACCGTAGAGCTGCGCCTGACGCAGCCGTATTACGCCGCGCTCAAGGATCTCACGCTGCTCGTGCCGATGGGCATAGTGTCGCCGGATATGCTCGGCGACGATCACGCCCCGAGCGACGCGTTCAAGACGGGCACCTACGGCACGGGCCCGTATATGTACGCGGGCGACGGCGACGGCAGTACATACACGTTCGTCCGCAATCCGTACTACTGGGGCGAGCCGCCCGCCGTTGAGAAATTTCACATCAAGGTGATACCCGACAACGGCGCGAAGCTGCTCGCGCTGAAATCCGGCGAGCTCGACCTTATCGTCACCTCGGCGTCGCTCTCCTACGACGGCTTCCTTGAAATGCGCTCCTCCGAGGGCTTTGCCGCCGAGACGAGCGACGCGGAGACGAACGTGCGCTACCTCTGCTTCAACCTCGCCCACGCGCCGTTTGACGAGCCCGGCGTCCGAGAGGCCATAGCGCTCGCCATCGACAAAGCCGGCATCTGCGACGGGCTGCTCTCCGGCCTTGAAGCGCCCGCCGGCGCGCTTTTCCCAAAATCGTATCCGTATTGCGACGCGGACGTGAACGTATCCGCCTACGACCCGGAGCGGGCAAAGGCTGCGCTCGAGGCGCTCGGCTGGACCGACGCGGACGGCGACGGGATACGCGAAAAGGACGGCGCGCGTCTGTCCGGCTCGCTGATTTACAGCACGATAGACTCGCAGTTCCCGGACCTCGCGCTCGCCGTCGCGTCGCAGGCGCGGGAGATAGGCGTGGAGCTCATACCTGAGAGCTACGATATGATGGGCTTCTATTCCGCGATGTACGGCGACTACGCCGTCTGCCTCTACCGCGCCTACGGAATAGACTTCGACCCCAGCACGTTCTTCACAAATATGAGCACCGAGCTCAGCGCCGACCCGATAGCGATGCAGGCGCTCGCCTATACGGACGGCGGCGACGAACTCATAAAACGCCTGAATTCCACGCCCGACGAGGACGAGGTGCGGAGCATTTACAGTCAAATCCTGAACGAGGTCAACGACAAGCACATCTTCATCCCCATCTCGTATATGAAGGAGCTCGCCGCGTGGAACACGGATAAGCTCGCCGCGTTCGAGTTCGACGGCCAGCCCGCGAACACCAACGTCGCGCGCATCACGCCCAAATAGACGGCGAAGCTCGGGAGGTTTCACTATGAAAGAATATATGCGCGTGCTGTCCTACGCCGGGGACAACAGGTTTTACTTCAAACGGGCGGTCGTGCTCCTGACGCTTTCCGTGCTGTTCTCCGTCGCGCCGTTCTTTGCCGTCGGCGTTGTGCTGAACGGATTTCTGGGCGGCGCTATGCCGTCGCTCGCGTGGCTTTTCGGTATGTCGGCCGTTATTTTTGCGTGCCTGATACTCAAAAACTGGCTGAACGGGCTCGGGCTCGACGCGTCGCACAGGCTGGCGTATCACACGCTGGCGGGTATGCGCCGCCGCGTGGCGGGCAAGCTGCTGAGAATGTCGATGGGCGACATTCAGGACTTCGGCACGGGCGCGGCGAAGAAGAACTTCGTCGAAAACATCGAGGAGATGGAGCTCATCCTCGCCCACGCGATGCCGGAGGGCTTCGCCAACCTGTTCACGTTCGGGATCGTGCTGCTCACGATGTTCGCCGTGGACTGGCGCATGGCCCTCGCGGCGCTGGCGATGATAGTCGTCGGCTTCATCCCAATCGTCCTGATGATGACGGACGGGCTGAAACGGATGAAGCCGTGGTACGCCGCGAACGAGCATATGACGGGCGCCATCATCGAGTACATCTCCGGTATGGAGGTCATCAAGGTATTCGGGCGGCAGGGCAGCTCGTTCAAGAAGTACAGCGAAGCCGTCACAGACTACCGCGACTGCACGCTCGACTGGTACAAATCGCAGTTCAACCATATGGCGAGCTATACGATACTGCTGACCGCCGCGCTGCTCACCATGCTGCCCGTGGGGATATGGCTGTACCTCGGCGGGACGCTTACGCTTACCACGTTCGTGCTGTCGCTGCTGCTCGGAATGGGTATCGGGACGCCGGCGATGCGGATCATCAACTTTCTGCCCCAGTTCCCGCAGCTAAAATACAAGTCTGCGAGGATCGAGGGTATGTTTGATATCCCCGATATGCCGGAGGGCGCGCAGCCCGCGCCGGAGCGGCACGACGTCGCGTTTGACAACGTCACGTTCGCTTACGGCGACGCGGACGTCGTCAAAAATCTGTCGCTGACGATGCCGGAAAACACCGTCACCGCGCTCGTCGGCGAGTCCGGCGCGGGCAAAAGCACGCTCGCCAAGCTCGTCATGCGCTTTTGGGACGTGCGGGAGGGCGCCGTGAGAATCGGCGGCGCGGATATACGCGATTTTCCGGCCGACGCGCTGATGAACCGCGTCAGCTACGTGTCGCAGGACAACTTTCTCTTCAATGTGTCCATTATGGAGAATATACGCTACGGGCGGCCGGGCGCGACGGACGCCGAGGTCGTCGAGATGGCAAAGGCCGCGCAGTGCCACGAATTCATCACACAGACGGAGGACGGCTACGACACAGTTGTCGGCTCCTCCGGTGACAAGCTCTCCGGCGGGCAGAAGCAGCGCATCTGCATCGCGCGGGCTATACTGAAAAACGCGCCCATCGTCATCCTCGACGAGGCGACGAGCTTCGCCGACCCGGAGAACGAGGACAGGATACAGGAGGCGCTGTCGCGTCTCATCGCGGGCAAAACGGTCATCATCGTGGCGCACAGGCTCTCGACGATCACGGGGGCGGACAACATCGTCCTGCTCGCGAACGGCACGCTCGAGGCTCAGGGCAAGCACGAGGAGCTGCTGGCGCGCTCCGCGCTGTATAAAAAGCTGTGGGACGCGCACCGCGAGTCGATGGACTGGGATATAGGGGGTCAGGGAAAATGCTGAAATTCATCTCGCGCTTGATGCGCTTTTCAGGGAAGGACGCGTGGAAGCTCAAGGCGTCCGCCGCTGTCAGCTTTGTCGAGGGGCTGTTTGGGAACGTCCCGATATACGCCGCTCTGCTTGTCATCATACGTATCACGGAGCGCACGCTTGACGGCGCTTACGCGTGGACGGCATTTTTGATCGTCTTGGCGTCGCTTGCCGTCAAGTGGATACTCCGCCGAGTGTTTACCGGTATGCAGAGCGACGCCGCCTGCCGCGTCGCCGCGCGCGAACGGCTGAAAATCGGCGATCTGTTCAAGCGCTTCCCGATGAGCTATTTCACAGAGGGCAATATCGGCGAGGTGACGAACGTCATAACGGGCGACCTCAGCTTCGCGGAGGACTACGGTATGACGAAGCTCGACGACGTGATCTCAGGGCTTATCGCAATAGTCATCGCCTGCGCGTTCCTGCTGTGGGTGGACTGGCGCGTCGCCGCCGCGTCGGTCGTCGGCTGCGCCCTCGCGCTCATCGCTTTTGACGCTATGGAGAAGGTGACGAAGCGCCAGGCGAAAATACGCATGGAGCAGGCCTCCAAGCTGACGGGCGCTGTGCTCGAATACACTGAGGGCATATCCGTCATAAAGGCGCTGCGTATGTCCGGCGACGCGGCAAAGCGTATGGACGCCTCCATCGAGGACGCCTGCCTCCACGCGATAGATTTTGAGTCGAGCATGGTGAAGCCCGTGACGCGCTATCTGCACTGCTACGCGTTCGCGATAGCCGCGGCGCTGTTCCTCTCGTTCTGGCGGTTTTTCAACGGGGAGATGGGCCTGCCCGTCGTCATAATGGTAGCGCTGTTCATCTTCCGCATATACCTGCCGGCGATGGGGCTCGGTACCGGCGCGTCGATAATGCGCGTCATGGAGGCGGGTCTCGACCGCTACGAAAAGCTGAAGGAGGTCCCGATAATCGACGCGGACGGCAAAGATATTCCGCTAAGCTCCTTTGATATCGCGTTCGAGGACGTTTCTTTCAGCTATGAGGCTAAGGAAACGCTGAAAAACATCAGCTTCACCGCCAAAGAACACAGCATGACGGCGCTGGTGGGCGCGTCCGGCTCAGGGAAAACCACCATCGCCAATTTGATTGTCCGCTTTTGGGACGCGCAGAAGGGCGCGGTGAAAATCGGCGGGATCGACGTGCGGGAAATGACCTGCGACAGCCTGCTGCGCTATGTCAGCATGGTATTCCAGCGGGTCTATCTGTTCCATGACACGATTGAGAACAACATCCGTTTCGGGAGCCCGGACGCCACCCGCGAGGAAATCATCGCCGCCGCGAAAAAAGCGCGCTGCCACGACTTCATTGAAGCGTTGCCGGACGGCTACGACACAGTAGTCGGCGAGGGCGGCTCGACGCTCTCAGGCGGTGAGAAGCAGCGTATCTCCATTGCCCGCGCGATATTAAAGGATGCGCCGATTGTCCTCCTCGACGAAGCGACCGCGAGCGTCGATCCCGACAACGAAAAGTACATCCAGGAAGCCATCAACGAGCTTGTACGCGACAAGACGCTTATAATCATAGCCCACCGCCTGTCCACAATAAAACGCGCCGACCAGATACTCGTCATCGACGACGGACGCATAGTCGAACGCGGCCGGCACGACGAGCTTCTCGCCAAGGGCGGGCAGTACCGCGCGCTGTGGACGCGCCGGCAAAACGCGAACAGCTGGCGAATAGCGCGGGCCTGAAACAAGCGGGCGAAGCCCGGCAATCAACACAATAAAATAAACCGACATTTCCGATTGCAATGCGCCGGAGATAATGTTAAAATACATTACACCAAAAAACAAAACCCAACAAACAGTATTACTCCCCGCGCGGCGGACCGGCGCGGGCGATCGGGATGAAATATGGCTAAGCTTGAGATATTGGCCCCCGCGGGTTCTCCGGAGGGCGTCACCGCGGCGGTGCAAAACGGCGCCGACGCGGTATATATGGGATATTCGGCGTTCAACGCGCGGCGCGGGGCGAAAAATTTCACCCCGGACGAGTTCGCGCGCGCGTGCGAGTATTGCCGCGTGCGCGGGGTAAAAGCGTACCTCACGCTGAATACTCTCGTCAGCGACCGCGAGCTGCCGGCGGCGGTGGACTCAGCCGCGGCGGCGGCGTGCGCCGGCGCGGACGCCGTTATCGTCGCCGATTTAGGCTTGCTGCGCGCGCTGCGGCGGGCGCTGCCGGATATGCCCCTGCATTGCAGCACGCAGATGGGTCTGCACAGCTCGGAGGGCATCCGGCTCGCCAGGGCTATGGGCGCGCGCCGCGCCGTTCTCGCGCGGGAGCTTCCGAAAGAAGACGTTGCGCGCATCGCGAAAGGCTCGCCGATAGAGCTTGAGGTTTTCGTCCACGGGGCGTACTGCGTTTCGCATTCCGGGCAGTGCTATTTCAGCTCCGTGATAGGACGGCGCAGCGGGAACCGCGGCCTTTGCGCCCAGCCGTGCCGTATGGCCTACGACTCCGGCGGGCGAAAAACCGAATATCCGCTGAGCCTTAAGGACAACTGCCTCGTCAAATACGTCGGAGAGCTTGAAGAAATGGGCGTCCGCGCGCTGAAAATAGAGGGGCGGATGAAGCGCCCCGAATACGCGGCTATCGTGACCGGCATATACGCCCGCGCCGTGCGCGAGGGCAAGGAGCCGTCCGAGGAGGATATGCGGGCTCTTCACGACGCGTTCTCGCGTCAGGGCTTTACGGACGGGTATTATACAAAAAAGCTCGGCGGGAATATGCTCGGCGTAAGAGAATATGGCGTATCGGCGGAAAGCCGCATTTTCACGTCCGCCAGAAAAAATTATATGCGCGGCGAGTTTCAGCGCGTGCCCGTGCGCTTCGCCGCGCAGCTTCGCGCCGGAAGGCCCGCGCGCCTCGTCGCCGTAGACGACAAACGGAATATATCCGCCCGCGAGGGCGAGATACCGGAGCCGGCGTTCCACAGGGAAACCGACGCGGCCATACTGTCAACACAGCTTCACAAGACCGGCGGGACTCCGTTTTACTGCGCCGGCGTAAAGCTGCGCGTAGAGCCCGGGCTCTCCCTCTCCGCCGCCGCCGTCAATGAAATGCGCCGAGCCGCGCTCGCGGAGCTGCTGGAAAAACGCCGCGAGCCCGAGCCTATGCCCGCGCGGGAATACGACCCGGCGGAAGCTCTCGCAGCCATCGAGCCTCGCGGCAGGACGGAGCCGCCCGTATTCACGGTGTCTGTGACGAAGGCCGAGCAGCTGTCAAAGGAGCTTTTGGAGCTGCGCCCGCGCGTACTGTATATCCCGCTCGCGGAGCTTCGGAGCCTGTCGAAAATAAAGCCGTTCCTCGAGGCCCCGGATATTACGGTCGCGGCGGCGCCGCCGCGGGTGATATTCGATTCCGAAAGAGCGCGCGTTGAAAAGATACTGAGCGCCGCGCGGAGCGCCGGAATAACGGACGCGCTGTGCGGGAACCTCGGTCAGCTTCTGCCCCTGCGGGAGGCGGGCTTCAACGTGCGCGGGGACTTCGGGCTGAACCTGTTTTCGTCGTATTCCCTCGCCGCCGCGCGGGATTTGGGGCTCGTCAGTGCCGCTATATCGTTTGAAATGAGCCTCGCGCAGCTTCGCGACGCCGCCAAGCCGCTTGACACTGAAATAATCGTCTACGGCAGGCTGCCGCTTATGCTCACGGAAAACTGCGTGATAAAATCCGCGCTCGGCGTGTGCGCCTGCGAGAGCTTTTCCGGCCTGACCGACAGGACGGGGGCGAGCTTCCCCGTTATACGCGAGAACGCCGATTCCTGCCGGAACGTCGTCCTCAACTCGCGGAAGCTGTTTTTAGCGGACCGGCTGTCCGATTTTCAAAGCGTCGGGCTCTGGGGCCTGCGGCTGGCGTTCACCACGGAAAACGCCGCCGAATGCGCGCAGGTCGCGCGGAGATATATGGGCCTCGGAAGCTACGCGCCGGGCGGCTTCACGCGCGGGCTTTATTATAAAGGGGTGGAATGATGGCTATAATTTCAGCGTCCGCCGAAGGGCTTGACGGGGAGGGATAAGTTTGAAACAAGTTCAAACTTCGATAATTTCAGTGCGTTTTGCTCGCCCGTGCGGGCAACCGCAAAACACGCACATTATGACGATTCCTTTTCATAGTCATTTTGTGCCTGTAGTGCGACAAAAGGAATGGTCATAATAATGAAAGCGTTTCTGACGAGAAAGAATATTGCGATCGTTTTGGCCGCCGTCGTCATCGCCGCCGTCGCGGCTGTGTCCTCCGGCACCGGCGGAGGCGGCGGGTTTCTCACCGATTGGGCCGCCGCCGCGGCGCGGCCCTTGCGCGCCGCGGCCGCCGCCGTCGCGCGGACGTTTGAGACGATTTATGGGTATATGTACGAATACGAAAAGGTCGTCGCGGAGAACGACTCGCTTAAAAAGCAAATAGCGGACTTTCGCCAGGATTACCGCGAATATACGGAAGCCTCAGAGGAAAACGCGCGCCTGCGCGCTCTGCTGAATTTTTCGGCGCGGCACAGCGACTATGAGTTCGACACCGCGACGATCATCGCGTGGAGCGCGTCGAACTGGTCGTCCTCCTTCACGCTCGGCAAGGGAAGCGGGAATTCCGCCGTCGCCGTCGGAGACGCCGTTATTACGGAGACCGGCGTGCTCATAGGCCGCGTTACGGAGGTGCGCGCCACGGAATCCACCGCAGTTTCGGTCGTAGACACGACGTTTTCGGCAAGCGTGCTTATCGGCGAGGAAGGCGCGGACGGACAGGTTTCAGGCGATTTCACGCTGATGCGGGAAGGGCGGCTTATGCTCGGGCTGCTGGAGGACGGCGCGGCGGCGCTGGCCGGGGACACGGTCGTCACAAGCGGGCTCGGCGGAGTTTTCCCCGAGGGGCTTGTAATAGGAAGCGTCGAGGCGGTGACGAAAAGCCCCTCGGGGATCGGTATATCCGGCGTTATCAGGCCGGAGGCGGAGCTTCGGCGCGCAACTTACGTTTTCATCGTGACGCAGTTTGACGCGAACGCTTAGAAGGGAGGGCTTTCGTTATGACGCGATTTGATAAGATAACAGGGCTTCCGAAAAGGCGCGGCGTCGCGTCCCTGCTTTACCGCGCACTTTTTATCGTCGCCGTTTTTATATTGCAGGCGTTTGTGCTGCCGTTTGTCACGGCGCTGCCGTCCGTTCCGCTGATACTGCCACTCGCCGCCGTCGAGACGGCGATGTTTGAGGGAGGCTTTCGCGGCGCGGCGGCGGGGCTTTTCGCGGGGGCGCTGTGCGACGTGGCTATGGACAGGCCGATAGCGCGGTTCGCCGTGCTGCTCACACTTATTTGCCTCGTCGTCGGGGTCTTATCGGAGCTCGTCGTGGCGCGCGGCTTCGCGCCGTATTTTTTGATATGTACCGGGACGCTCGTCGTCTGCGCCGTCGCGCAAATGTTTACGCTGCTGTTTTTCGACGGCGTGGCCCCGCGCGTGCTTTTTGCCGAGGCGCTTATCCAAACCGCCGTGTCCCTGCCGTTCGCGGTTCCGATATATCTGGCGTTGGCCCGGACTCCCGGGCGGGAGCGATAGATCGTGCGTGCAGGGCCGGGAATTTGAACTGAGCAGACGCGGGCGCGGACGGGGTTTGCGGACTCACGATTCAAACAAAAACTGTTTTATTAAATCCGTTTTGCCGAAAGGGGCAGCAAAGTAAATGAACAAACTATTCAGGCCGTGGCGACTGGCTGTTTTCGCGGTGTTCTTTCTCGGGACGCTGTCAGTCTACTCCGTCGTGCTTTATAAGATGCAGATATACGACCCGGCGCGGGAGCTTCCGGCGGATGCCGCCCCCCCTCCGACGACGACGCGCGTCGAGACGATACGCGCCGCGCGCGGCGATATTATGGACCGCAACGGCGAAACGCTCGTAACGAGCCGCGTGACCTACGACATCGTCCTCACCCGCACCGCGATGCGCGCCGCGGGGAACATAAACGATACGATACGCGAGCTGCTGCGCCTGAAATCGGACGCCGGCGTCGCGCACGCCGACACATTCCCGATAACGCCGGGCGCGCCGTATGAATACCGGTACGATATGACGGCGGCGCAGCGCGCGCGGCTGAACGGCTACTTAGAATTCCACGACCTCGACGCGGGCATTTCAGCGGCGGACCTCATAGTGTGGCTGAAAAAGCATTACGACATCCCGTACACAGTCGGCGTCGCGGAGGCGCGGCTTATAATCGGCGTGCGGTTTGAACTGGAGACGCGCGCGATCACCGAGCTGCGCGTTTTCTCGCAATACGTCTTTGCGGAGGATATACCGCGCGAGCTCGCCTCGCGCATATCGGAGCGCGCCTTCCCCGGCGTTTCGGTCGTAACGGGCAGCCGGAGGGAATTCGTCTCAAGCTCCGCTGCGCACCTGCTCGGCTACACGGGGAAGATGGACGCGGCGGATTTCGAGAAGTACGAAGAGCTCGGGTACCCGATGGACGCCGTGATCGGAAAGTCCGGCGCGGAGGCCGCATTTGAAGCTTATCTCCACGGCACGGACGGCGCCAAAACAATACGCACCGCCGCCGACGGCACGGTCATCTCAGAGGAAATAACGGCGCA
This sequence comes from Oscillospiraceae bacterium, assembly GCA_031266955.1. Lineage (GTDB taxonomy): Bacteria > Bacillota > Clostridia > Oscillospirales > Oscillospiraceae > JAIRRO01. The sequence continues at coordinate 10,283 of JAISAA010000177.1, forward strand.
GCCCGTCCCCGGCGCAAATGTCAACCTCACGATCGACTACAAATTACAGCTCGCGGCGGAGCGCGCGCTCGCGGATAAAATCCAGCTTATCAACTTGGAGCGGGAAGAAAAAGAGCGCGTGACGGGCGGCGCCGTAGCCGTGACGCAGGTGAAAACGGGCGAGGTCCTCGCCCTCGCGTCTTACCCGTCCTTCGACGCCGTGACAAGGCTCGGCGACGAATTTAACCGCGCCACGCAAGGCCGCTACAACCCCGGCTCTACAATAAAAATGGCCACGGCTCTCGCCGGGATGCGCGCCGGCGTCATTTCGCGCTACACAAAAATAGAGGACAAGGGAATATACACAGAGCATTCAAGCTTCCAGCCCCGCTGCTGGCTTTACACCCAGTCCTTTGGCGGGGCGACGCACGGCTACCTCGACGTCGTCGAAGCGCTGACCGTGTCGTGCAACTATTTCTTCTATGTTGTAGGCAACGACGCGCGACCGACGGCGATGGCCGCCGCCGCGCACGACTTTGGCCTCGGCGACCCGACGGGGATCGAGATCAAGGAGGACACGGGCCTCGCCGCCACGCCCGAATACGTGCGCGAGGTCTTGAACGATCTTTGGTACGACGGCACAACGCTGCTCGCCGCGATAGGCCAGGGGCACAGCGTTTACACGCCGCTCCAGCTGGCAAATTACGCCGCGACGATAGCGGGCGGCGGCGTTCTCCGCGACGTAACGCTCCTGCGCTCCGTGAAGACCTATGACTATTCGGGCGCGCTTTATGAGCACACGCCGCACACGCGTTCAACTGTCCCGGAGGGGGATTTGGTCGAGATATTAAAAGAGGGCATGAGGAGCGCCGTAACGTCCGGCACGGCTTACAGCGCTTTTGGCAATTACCCCGTCCCCGTCGCCGCAAAAACCGGTACCGTGCAAGTCGGCGACGCCATCAATAACGGCGTGTTCGTCTGCTACGCCCCCGCGAATGACCCCGAGATCGCCATCTCCGTCGTCGTGGAAAAGGGCAGCTCGGGCGCTGAGATAATGGAGATCGCGCGCGTGGTGATGGATGAGTATTTTAATAATACAAGCGGGTACGCCGTCGTCGGAGACGGAGAGCTGCTTCCTTGATACGAGGGGATTTCAACTGCGCGGGCGCGGACTTTTCGTCCGCTGGCGCGGGGAACGCGCCTGAGGGCGCGACGGGGGGTGTTGATTCGTTGCATATGTCGGACTCACGGGGGACTATGGCTGGGAGGGTGTTCGATTCGGCCATGAAATATGGCTCTCTTGCCGCCTATGAGTATCTTGGATTTCGCCGGAGCTTCTCCGGCTTTGAGCGCGACGTGCGCGAATGCGCCGCCGCGCTGACCGCGCTCGGCATAGGTGAGGGCGACCGCGTCACGGTCAGCTTGCCGAACCTCCCGCAGGCGCTTGTGCTGTTTTACGCGCTGAATTTGATCGGCGCGGCGGCTTGTATGACGCATCCGTTGTCCTCCGGGGAGGAAATGGCGTTTTATCTGGAGTCGGCGAAGCCGCGGGCATTTTTCACGATGTATCAGTTTTACGATAAATTCAAGCCCGCGCTTGACAGGCTGAACGTCCCGAACGTCGTCCTGACAGGCGCGGGGGACGCCTTGCCGCGCCTACTCTCCGCCGCGATGAGCTTGCGGGACAAAAAACCGCGCGGGGCCGGCGCGCCCATACGCTGGAACGATTTTATCAAACGCGGGATCGCTCCGGGGAGCGCCCCCGCCGCGAACGCGGCGTACCCCGTGCGCGCACGCACGTTAAATCAAACGTCCGCGCGCGACTCTGTCTCGGCCATTTTGTACAGCGGCGGTACAAGCGGGAGGACTAAAGGGATTCTACTCACAAACGGGAGCTTCAACGCGCTGGCCGATATGACCGCCGAGGCGAGCGGATGTATCGCGCCGGGCAAGCGTATGCTTGCCGTTATGCCCGTGTTCCACGGCTTCGGGCTTGGAATTTGCGTGCATACGGCGCTCGCTTGCGGCGTAACGTGTCTGCTCGTGCCGCGCTTCACTGTGAAAACTTATTTGAAGCTCCTGAAAACCCGCCGCCCGAATTATATAGCCGGCGTGCCGACGCTGTTCGAGGCCCTGCTGCGTTTGCCCAATACCGAGAAGCTTGATTTATCCTGCCTCGACGGTATTTTCTCCGGCGGGGACAGTATGCCGGAGAGCCTGAAAGCCCGGGTAGATGATTTTTTGAGCGTGCGAGGCTCTCCGGCGCGCGTACGGGAGGGATACGGACTTACAGAGTGCGTCACGGCCTGTTGTCTTACGCCTGACGGCGGCGCGGAACGCGCACCTTCACGTATAGCCCCCGCGCCCGCAGGCGCGTTCCCCGCGCCAGCGGACGTAAAGTCCGCGCCCGCGCAGTTTCAATCACCACGCGCGGGCGCGGGCTGCATCGGTGTTCCTTTGCCCGGTGTTCTGATGAAGATAACCGAGCCGGGGACAGACCGGGAGCTTGATACTGATGAAGTAGGGGAGATATGCGTATCCGGCGCCACTGTAATGTTAGGGTATGACGGCGATGAGGCGGAGACGGGCTCCGCCTTGCGCCCGCACGGGGACGGGCGGGTTTGGCTGCATACCGGGGACTTGGGCGCGCGGGGCGCGGACGGGATGTTTTATTTCAGGGGGAGGATCAAGCGGCTTATCATTTCGTCGGGGTACAGCGTTTATCCTTATCACGTGGAGAGCGTGCTGGGCGCTTGCGAGCTGGTGAAGCGCTGCTGTGTCGTCGGGGTGGCGGATGAATACAAGATGCAAAAGATCAGGGCTTACGTTGTGCTGGAAGAAAACGCGCCGGCGGAGGGGGATGCCGTGGAGATTTTACGGAATTATTGCCGCAAAGCGCTGGCGCCCTATAACAGGCCGCGGGAATATGTTGTGAGACAAGAGCTGCCTGTTACGGCGCTGGGGAAGGTGGCTTACAGAGAACTGGAGCGCGAGGCGGCTCTCGGGAAATAAGAGCAAAAACGCCGCATTGTTGCCGTTATAAAGGAGTGGAACGCCGGCGGGCACGGGATAACGCGCCGTAGGCGCGACAGATTACCGTCCGTAGGGGCAGGTTTCAAACCTGCCCTGCCCCCTGTTGATTCGTGTTTGCGAACCGGGCGCGTTTGAAACGCGCCCCTACAGGACGAGACGCGGTGAACCGTGTAGGGGCGACCGTCCCGCGCCCTTCGGGCGCTGATAATTATGGCGCGCCATATGCGCGACCGCCCACCGTTCAAAATTCCCCTTCGGTGGAGGGGTGGCGCGAAGCGGCGGGGTGGTTATTCCCTCTCGCACAGCAGGGCGGCAGCAAAACGCACCGATTCGCGTGTTGACAACAGAGCGCTACCGCACCACGCTCTCCAAAACAGCCCGCAAATGACAGCGGCGCGCCCATCTACTGCTAACAGCCCCCGTAAGCCCCCGCGATTCAGAGGTTTCCAAAGGATACCTCCTTTGGCGGTTCTTTCCCCCATTTCTTTCCGCAAAGAAATGGGGCGCCGCGCCGCGCAGGCTCAAAAGATGTAATAACGGGAGTGGGCGGGCGAACACAGTTCGCCCCTACATGGGGAACCACCCCGCCCCGCAGGGGAATGGGACGCCCGCCGCGCAGGCAAAAAAAGTGCAATAAATCAGTGCGCAACGTGCACGGGGCGCACTGCAAAAAACTCACTTATACCGCCGGGCGCAGGCGTCCAATGCCTCGGCGTACAGCCGCGCGTAGCTGCGGTGACGCGACGCGGCGAGCTCACCGAGCTCGACCGCGCGGAGCACTGCGCACCCCGGTTCCTTGGTGTGCGAGCAGTCGCGGAAGCGGCACTTGCCGAGATATGGGGCAAAGTCTCTAAACGCCGGCGCGAGGTCTTCGGGCGCTTTAAGCGCCGCGCCGTCGGCGTCAAACGAGGAAAAGCCCGGCGTGTCCGTTATAAGCGCACCGTCCACGGAGTGCAGACTGACATATCTCGTCGTGTGCCGTCCGCGGCCGAGCTTTTCGGACACCTCACCGGTTTCTATATCAAGCCCCAGCGCGTTTAGTATGCTCGATTTTCCGACGCCGGAATTTCCCGTCAGCGCGCTTGTCAGGCCGCGCAGCGCACGCAGCAGCTCGGGCGTGCCCTCGCCCGTGCCGGCGCTGACGCGGAAAACGCGAAAGCCCGCGCCGGCGTAGACGCCGTGCAGCGAGTCGGCTGAGTCCAAATCGCATTTATTCAGACATATTATCGGTTCCGCGCCGGCCAGCTCCGCCACCGCCGCCATACGGTCGATCAAAAACGGATCGGTCACGGGCGGCGCCGCCGACGCGACTATTACCATCACGTCGATATTCGCCACGGGCGGCCTTGAAAATTCGTTTTTGCGCGGAAGTATCTCCGTCACGGTGCCCTTGCCGTCGCCGTGCGGTTCGAGCTTCACTTTATCACCGACGAGCGGCGAAACGTCCTCCCGCCGGAATTTTCCGCGCGCCCTGCACTCGAGCACGCCGCCGTCTGTCTCGACGTAGTAAAACCCGGCGAGCGCTTTTATTATGACGCCGGCGGACGTTTTTGTCGGGCCGTCAGCCACGCGCGCTATTCATACATACCCGGAAAATCATCCTCGGTATCGTTGTCCGGCGGAGTCGGGGTCGCGGGCGGCGGGGACTCCCACGGGTCGTAGGTCGCTTCCGGCGGAGTTGGCGTCGGCGGCGTGACCGTCGGGGACGGCGTCGGCGTATCTACGACCTCGGGCGGCCCTTTTGAGACCTGAAGCCGTATTTCCGTATGCTCCGGTACCCACTCTCCCTTTCGCGCGACGTAGACCACGGTATCCCGCGCCGCCTCGCCGTCCACGTAGTCGATCGGTAGGCCGATGGTGAGGTTGAGGCTTTCCAGCTCCAGCCGCGCCGCCGAAAGCGGCAGGCCCTCGACGTTCGGCACCTCGACCATTTTGATTTCCGGCCCCTCGGAGTATTCGATATATACCGTCATATTCTTCGCCAAGGCCTCGCCCTCGGACGGCACGGTCGCGATGACGAGATCGCGCGTCACGCTCTCGCTTTTGACGGGCTGCATCACGACTTCAAGCCCGAGTCTGAGCTCTGAGTTATCGGAGTTGATTTTTTCGACGGAGTTTCTCGCCGTCCTGTAATCCTGCCCGACGAGATTCGGCATATGCGGCATCGGGCGCTTGCCCTGCGAGACGAAGAGCGTCACGGCTATTTTTTCGTCCGTGAGCATTTTGCTGCTGTCCGCCTTGGGGTTTTGCTCGTAAACCACGCCTTCGTCGTACACGTCGCTGTAGGTGGAGTCTCCCGATATCTCAAACTCGTAATACAGCCCGTATTCGCCGTCAGTACGCACCTCGTTGTACGAGCGCCCGACGAAATTCGGCACCGTGATATATTCGTCGCCGGGCACAAACCATTCCTTTACGTTTCCCCAGATGAACAGCAGCGCGCCGAGAGACAGCAGTATGACGGCGGCGACGGCGATAAGCGTCGCCGTGCGGAACGCCGCCCCGCGGTTGCGTTTGTACTCGTCCCGCGACATTTCGGCGCGTTTGGGGCCGCGCCTCGCCGGCGTCGCCGTCCGTTCGGCGCGGCGCGCGGGCGGCTTCGACAGCACGGGGATCATTGTCAGCGACCCGGCGTCCGGCACGGGGCGCGTTTCGTCGGCGGCGCGGACCTCCGCCGCGGGCGGCGCGTATTTGAATACGGCGGCGGGGTTTTTCCGGAATTCCTCAAGGTCGCGCAGCAGCGCGTCCGCCGTCGAGTAGCGCGCGGACAGCTTGGGCTCCATCGCGTGCATCGTGATGTCCTCGAGCCCGGGCGGCACGTCGGGATTTATTTCGCTCGGCATAAGCGGTATCGCGGAGATGTGCTGTATCGCTACTGAGACGGGCGAATCGCCGACGAACGGCAGATGACTCGTAAGCATTTCGTACAGCACGACGCCGAGCGAATAAATGTCCGTGCGCGCGTCCACGTGCCCGCCCTTCGCCTGCTCCGGAGATATATAGTGTACGCTGCCGAGGGATTCCTGCGTCAGCGTGCTCTGCGTCGATATCAGCCGCGCTATTCCGAAGTCGGCGACCTTTATGCTGCCGTCCTTCAGGATCATAATGTTGTGCGGCTTTATATCGCGGTGGATTATCCCTTTTGAGTGCGCGTGCGAGATCGCTTTTGCTATCTGTATCGAAAAATGCAGAGATTCCTTCCAGCTCAAAAGCCCCTTGCGGTTTATATACTGCTTCAGCGTAATGCCCTCAATGAGCTCCATTACGATATAGTCCGCCCGCGCCGTTTTCGACACGTCGTATACGGCCACGATGTTCGGGTGCGACAGCATAGCCACAGCCTGGCTCTCCGTGTGGAACCGGCGGCGGAAATCAGCGTCCCCCGCCAGCTCTTCCTTTAATATTTTCACGGCGACAAGCCGGTTCAGGCGGTGGCACCGCGCCTTGTAGACGACGGCCATACCGCCCGCGCCGATTTTTTCAAGGATCTCGTACCTGTTGTCGAGAAGCCGCCCGATATACTTGTCGTTCGCGTCCATTTTAGATCACTCCTTTGACCGTAGTTTTTTATACCTTTACCGCCACAACGGTCACATTGTCCGGCGCGCCCCGGCGCAGCGCTTCTTCTATAAGCCGCGAGCACAGCGCGGAAAGCTCGCCGCCGCGCCGCGTTTCCGCTGAAAGCTCGTCTCCCGTCAGGAGATTTGAGAGCCCGTCCGAGCAGAGCACGAGATAGTCTCCGCGCCGCAGCGTCAGCCTGAAAATATCAGGCGCCTCGCCGGAGCCGGCGCCGAGCGCGCGCGTGATGAGGTTCCTGTTCGGATGACGCCGCGCCTGCTCGAGCGTTATTTCCCCGCGGGCGACCATATCCTCCACGACGGAATGATCCCGCGTCACCCGCAACGCGCTCCCGTCCGAGACGTGATACGCCCTCGAATCCCCGACGTTTACGACGACGGCGCCGTCCCCCGAGACGACGGCGGCGACAAGCGTCGTGCCCATCCCGCGGCAGTCCTCGTCGGTCTCAGCCCGCTCGTACACTATCCCGTCGGCTCGCAATACCGCTTCGGCGACGGCCTGCTCCGGCGGTCCATCCGGAGCTCCGGCGGAAAAGTACGCGTCCATACTGTCGAGAAAGCTGCCGACGGCAAGCTCCGCGGCGACGTCCCCCGCGTTCGCTCCGCCCATACCGTCGCAGACGACGGCGACGACCGTACCGCCGTACACGCGCGTACCGAACGCGTCCTGATTGGCGCGCCGCGCGCGCCCTATGTCAGTTTGCCCGAAAATCTCCATAAGCGCCTTTTCTCCCTGCAACCGGACGGTCGTTCGCTTCGCTGCGCGGACTTTGCCTTTGCCCGCGCGCCGCGCTATCCGCTCCGGGCCGACGACCGGCGGAGCTGTCCGCACGCCGCGTCGATGTCGGCGCCCAGCCGGCGCCGGAACGTGAAATTTACGCGTCCTTCGGTCAGTATCTTTGTAAACGCCGCGGCGTTCTCGCGGCTGCTGGGGCGCAGCTCTCTTTCCGCCACGTTGTTCAGCAGTATGAGGTTGAGATGCCACGGCGCGCCGCGAAGCAGCCGTACAAGCTCTTTCGCGTGCCTTGCCGTGTCGTTCACACCGTCGATCAGCGCGTACTCGAATGATACGCGCCGCCCCGTTTTGCCGAAATATCTTCGGCAGGAATCCATCAGCGCGGCGACGCCTCCGGCTTTGTTCACCGGCATAAGGCGCGTGCGCGTGAGATCGTCCGGCGCGTGAAGCGACACCGACAGCGTCAATTGTAACCCACTTTCCCCGAGTTTGTCAACTTTTTCTGTAAGCCCGCAGGTCGAGAGCGAAATATGGCGCATTCCGAAGTTCATTCCGCCGGGGTCAGAAACGAGCTCTAAAAAGCGCGTCACGTTCTCAAAATTGTCGAGCGGCTCTCCGATACCCATCAGCACGATGTTGGAAAGCTTTCTCCCGCAGTCCTTTTCCGAAAAGATGACCTGGTCGAGAATTTCAGACGGCAGCAGGTCCCGCGAGAGTCCGCCGAGCGTCGACGCGCAGAAAGCGCACCCCATACGGCAGCCCGCCTGGCTGGACACACAAACAGTGTTCCCGTGCTTATAGCCCATAACGACGGATTCGACGGTCTCCCCGTCCCGCAGCCGCCAGAGATATTTGACCGTCCCGTCGAGCTTCGATTCTCTCCGCTGCGCAAGCTCCGGCGGCGCGATGTAATAGCGCTCTTTCAGCGTTTCCCTGAAAGCTTTTGAAATATCGGTCATCTCGTCAAAGCTCCGCGCGCCGCGGTGCAGCCAGGCGAAAATCTGCCCCGCGTTAAATTCGCGCCCGCCGAGCGCGGACACCGCCTCGCGCAGCTCACCCGGCGTCATTGATTTTATATCTTCACTCATAAAT
>JAISAA010000190.1 GCA_031266955.1 Oscillospiraceae bacterium
GCCGTGATCAGCGCCGCGCTCGCGAGCACGGCAAGCTTAGTGTATTTTCTGTTTTTCATGATCGCGCCAAGCCTTTCTTTCAGGTCTTTTTTGTCCTCGCACATAGTGGTCGAGAGTACGGCCTTCGGCGTTTTGCCCGCGGCGGCGACGTAAAGGAGCGTGTCGCCGTAGCTTTGCTTTCCGTCCGTATCAAGGCTGCGGATAACGGCCTCGTCGCAGGAGAGCTCACAGGCGCGGTCAATTTCGCGGCGCGTCAGCCATACTATCGGGTTGAACCAGTGAACGGCGCAGGCAAAGACGGACAGCCAGCGCACGAGTATATCGCGCCTGTGCAAATGCGTCAATTCGTGGCGCAGCACGGCCTCGAGCTGTTCGTCCGTGTATTCCTTATCCGGCAGCACGATCGCGGGTCTGAATACGCCGATCAGCATAGGCGTGGACGCGAGCGGATTTCGGTACACCGGGACGCGGCACTCTATGCCGGCCGGCACGTTGCGGCGGCGTAACCGCCGCAGAAAGACGTTATTGCCGATGATGAAGTACATCAGCACCGCGAGCACTCCGACGGGGTAAGCATAAGAACCGAGAGCGAACCAGGCTTGCGAGTGAAGCAGCTCCGTAGTTTCCCGCGCGCCGTCGTAAGCTGCTTCGACAGGGACCGTTATTGTGCCAAGCCCGCCGTTGGCGGCGTCGCCGATGCTATCCAATGCCGCGGCAAGAGCTTGCGGCGGGGTAAGCGCGTATTCAGTCCGCTCGGTCACGGCTTTCAGCGAATTAACCGGATTTATGACTACCGGCAGCGTTACGATCCGCGACGCGGGCACAAGCAGCGCCGCTATCACCACAAGCCACAGGTAATACTGCACCGATTTGGGAAGCCTGTTTTTAAGCCACGGCCTTAGCGCGGACAGGCAGACCGCGAGAGCGCTTCCCGCGACCGTCATAACACCGACCGCGCGTAAAATTTCACTCATTGCCGCCGCCCCCCATATTAAAATATTCGCGGAGCTCGTCAATATCCGCGTCGGTCAAATGCCCGTTGCGCACCATTGCGAGAGCAAGCTTTTTCGCGCTTCCGAAGCGTTCAAGCGCCGCCCTTTCCTCCGCGAGGATATATTCGTCCTCCGTGACAAGCGGCACGAACTGCGCCGCGCCGTATTTGTCGAGATGAGTGATCGCGCCCTTGTCCCGCAAGCGGAACACAAGGGTCTTGATCGTGGAGTGATTCCACTTCGTAGTCTGTAAAAGCGCCTCGCGGATCTGCGCGAGCGTCATAGGGCGCGCCTCCCGCCACAGCAAGCGCATTACCTCCAGCTCCGCGTCCGTGATGGTTTTTGCCCTCATAATGAACCTCTGGTTATCTTAGTAGTTATATTCTACACTTGTAACCACAGGCTGTCAAACGAAAGTGCGTTTGTTCATATAAAATTTACAATTTTAATAGTCGTAATTGAGATCATATCCGCCTGAGTCGAGATAGAAGCCGTCGTTGTATACATCAGCCACCCACGTCTGTTTGACGACAGCCCATTGCTCCCCGTCCCAGGACAGCACGGTGTACGGCACGGCGTTGTATTTCAGCGAGTGCAAAATCAAAATATCCCGTCTGTTGTTATCGGCGTACTCGTTGGGAACAAACACGCCGGAGCAGACGCTTGGGCCGTATCCCGCGTCAAACTGCCGGTATTCCTCCGGCATACCGAAGTTATCGACGAGCTCGGAAATAATAAAGAGGGAATCCTCATACTTTTTGATTTCTTCGGGCGATCTGCTTGATATAGTATCCAGCACAGTCAACAATCGGTGAAACTCGTTATTTACGATCCGGAACACGTAGACGTCCGTCGCCCACGTATTTGTCATAGTGGTGTTTCCGACGATTATCCTGTCGCCGCCGCCGTCCAAATCCGCAACATATACGTCCATTCGGTAATGGATGTTGATATTTGGTTCGTCCGCCGAAAACTTTTCGTCAAGTATGACGGACGCCTCGCTCCCGTCGCCCAGCACGGCCCGGAGCTCCACATAGTCGTCGCCGTATTGTCCGGGAACCAGCTTGGTCGGAATAATGTACAGGATGTCGTCGGCAACGCCGTCGTCCGTAAAGTCGCAGTTTTCGATTTTTACCGGTGCGTCGCCGTATTGTACTACGGCTTCCAAAACCTCGCGCTCCGCCCTGTCGATCCGTAAAAACCCGGTAGCTTCCGCGGCTACTCCGATATCATTGCCCGCCGGCGTATCGTCTGCGCGGATACAGCCGGCGCAGCATAAGGCAGCGGCTAAAACGAGAAAACAAAGTTTTTGAATTGTCATAATAAACTCCCTCGCCGTATCAGGACGCCTTTCATCATTATCCTGCACACCTATCTGTCAAAATGCCGTCGCACGAGAAATTTTTCAGGTTCAGCGACACATTCATATTAAAGGCCGCGTTGATATGCGCGCCGTTGAAGGTCAGCCTGTATGTTACCTCATACGGTGTTTCAATATAGAATATCGTCAGCACAAGCGTTTTTTCATTTTCCCACGCCGAGTAGGAAACATATTTTTGATCGTGGAATTGAATATCCTTGACGAATACGTCTCTGCCGCGGACCGGTTCGCGGAGGTCAAACTCAATGGCGCTCTCCGGTCGGTCGGCGTATTGCAGCCGAATACAAAATCGCGTTATTTCCTTTTGCTTGAATCCGATCGATCGAAGCTTATGCGGATTCTCCGACAGCGAGTAAGTTTTCCCGTCAAGCGACGGGACGTTTTCGGGAATATCCCGGAAGACCGGAACCGGATACGCCAAGCTTTTCAATGATGCCGGCAATTTCTGCTCCGACGCGGGCTCAATGATTTTTTCTTGAAGAAGGTCGATGACAATATCCGTATTTTTGCGTCTCGATGTAAGCGCGACGGCGATATTTTTTCTCTGGCAGGCATACCACAGCATACCGAAGCCGCCGGAATGAAAAACACTCCCGTCGAGGTCGATCCGCATATGATAGCCGTATCCGTTTTTATGCTTGTCCTTTTCATTTTCATCGCGGTCGTCGCTCTGCTCGGTCATAGCCTCCGAGAGATATTCCGCGGATACGATCCTTTTGTTTTTATAAAGCCCTTTGTCCGTTATCATCTGAGCGAAGCGGGCGACCGCGCCGACCGTCAGGCCAAGCCCCATACCCCCGGCGGTGATCCCTTGCGGGCAGACCTCCCAAGTGGATTCATAGATTTCAAGAGGCTCAAACAAATTTTCTTTTATAAAGCTGTAAAAGCTCTGACCCGAAACGCGCTCAACAATTGCCGCCAGCATATGCGAGGCGTGTGTGCTGTAGCGATAGTATGTACCCGGTTTATGCGGAAGCTCCTGCGCTAAAAACGCCTTGACCCAATCCTCCTGCGGATAAAGAAGTCCGTAGGTGTTGTCGTGGATGCCGCAGGTCATGGATAAAAGATGCCGCACGCGCAATTCTTTTAAGTTGTCCGATATCGCCGGAGGCAATTTATCCGGGAAGAAGTCAATTACAAAATCATCTAAGCGAAGCAGCCCTTTATCGGAGGCAATGCCCACGCCGACACCCGTGAAGGATTTTGTCACCGAATACCACAACTGAACGCTGTCAATTTCATAAGGAGGTTTGCAAAACTCCGCGATTTTTTTGCCGTTCCGCAAAAGCACGAAGCTCGTCACCTGCAAATCCCGCCGCTCAAATTCATCCGCCAACTCAAGGACGGCGGATGAATATATTCCCTGACTTTCAGGTGCATAGATCCGGCTGTCGCGTTCCGCAAGGATTTTATCCATTTTTATCCCCTTGCTCCCACTTTCATATTTTTATTTCATCATCGGCGGGGACGGTTTGTTTAACATTCTTTCGTACATATGTATTTTTTCAGGCACCCAAGCCCGCGATCCGCCACCGCACGATGTCGGTGATAAGCTCGTGGTCGATAGGCTTGCTGAAAGGGAAGTGAATTGAGCCCTTGCTTGTCTTGTAGCCCTTCAGCCGTTCCGCGAACACGGCCGTCGCTTCGCCGCCGGGGTATAGCCCGATATGGCTCCTGAACGCCGCGAAATGGACGATGTTCCCGTCCTGCCAAAACGTCGGCATTTGCCACGACATTTTCTCCGTCGCCTCCGGCGCGGCGGCGCGGATGGTTTCGCGAACCGCCTGCAAAATCAGCTGAACCTCCGCCGGTTTGCCGGCGATGTAGTCGTCTATGACGCCGGGCTTGCCGCAAAAATGGCTTTGATTCGTGTTTTTGAATTCCCTCCCGCACTCCGGACATTTCCACATGGTTATGCGCCTCCTTTATGTATTTGGTGTGATAAAAAGCTGTAAGTATTTTACCACGGACGCCATCTAAAGTCAAACTCGAAAAAGCTCCGGGAGGGACCCAAGCGCGAGCCTTGACAAGCGCGGATTTTTGACATAAAATACGCTAAACGCCTCCGGGGACCGCCGCGCGGAGGCGCGCGTACATAAATGATCCGGCGAATACGGCGGTGTGAACAGGAGGACGTTCAAAATGAAAAACAACAGAATTCTCGCGCTGGGCTACAGGTGCGCCGCGTTCATACTGTGCCTGCTCGGCATCCTCGACACGGCAGGCGTGCTCCGCGGAGCTCCCTCGTGGACGATATTGCTTTACTACACAACGCAGAGCAATATTTTGGTGCTGGCGATGCTCGGCGCGCTCATCGTTCGGACGGCGGCAGCCTTAAAGCGCGGCGGCGCGGCGGGCGGCTCAAGCTTTTTCGAGCGGCTGTCGGCAATCGTCACGCTGTCGATATTCGTCACGTTTATGCTGTACTGGACTATGCTCGCGCCGCTGATGGCGGGGACGCCGTTTCTGTTTTCATTCGCCAATCTCCAGGTACACGGGGTCACGCCGCTCCTGATGATTTTCGACTATTTCGTATTCTCCGAGCGCGGTAAAATGAAAAAGCAGGACCCGTGGCTGTTCGCCATAGTCCCGTACGCCTACGCCGTCCAGTCCACGATCCTCGGCTTCTCCGGGGCGGTGACTTACTACGGAGGACGCTTTCCGTACTTTTTCCTCGACTTCGACGCGTCCGGCGCTTTCGTGTTCGTTTACCTCGCGGTGTTCACGCTTTTCTTTTTGGGTCTCGCGTTTCTGCTCAGGTGGTACGATAGGCGAAAGGGCCGCCGCAGCGGCGCCCGGAGCGACGCGCGTGAAACCGCCGGGCGGGATACATAAGGAACGGTCATAAATATGTACGGTTTGTAAATTTCGGTTCGATCTCGAGAAAACGGGAGAAAAACGGACCTACGGCGAGATAACGGGAGATAAACGGCCTGTAGAGGCTGAAAACGCGCCAAAACGCGGGTAAATACACGTAAAACGGCGTTTTTCACGCTTGCGCGATAGCTTCTCTTGGGCTATTATTACTGTTGTGTTAGCACTCGGCTTCATTGAGTGCCAAGAGTGCTAATACGGAGTGCTAACACGGCGATAATATATATCCATCAAATTTCATCATCAATTTTATTTGGGAGGTACAAGCAATGAATCTGAAACCCTTATCCGACAGAGTGATCGTAAAGCAGATCGAAGCGGAGGAAAAGACGAAGAGCGGCATAATTTTAACGAGCGCCGCGCAGGAAAAGCCGCAGGTCTACGAGGTCGTGGCCGTTGGACCCGGAGGCAAGATCGACGGCGAGGACGTCGTTATGACCGTCAAGGTCGGCGACCGCGTGTTAATGGGCAAATACTCCGGTACGGAGGTCAAGGTGGACGAAGAGGAATACACGATAGTCAAGCAGGGCGATATTCTCGCGATAGTCGAGTAAATTACAATTATTCTTAAGGAGGCATTTCATATGGCAAAGCAAATCATCTACGGCGAGGAAGCTCGCCGCGCGCTTGAAAACGGCGTAAATCAGCTCGCCGACACGGTGAAGCTCACGATAGGTCCCAAGGGACGCAACGTGGTGCTCGATAAAAAATACGGCTCGCCGCTCATCACGAACGACGGCGTGACCATCGCGAAAGAAATCGAGCTGAAGGACCCGTTTGAGAATATGGGCGCGCAGCTCGTGCGCGAGGTGGCGTCAAAGACGAACGACGTAGCGGGCGACGGCACGACGACGGCCACGGTGCTCGCGCAGGCCATTATCCGCGAGGGGATCAAAAACGTCGCGGCGGGCGCCAACCCGATGGTTATGAAGCGCGGGATCGAAAAGGCGACGGCGGCGGCCGTCGAGGCTATACGCTCGAATTCTCAGCCCGTGTCGGGCTCTAAGGACATCGCGCGCGTCGGCGCGGTATCCTCGGGACAGGAGGAAATAGGCGCGCTGATCGCGGAGGCGATGGAGAAGGTCTCGCGCAACGGCGTTATCACCGTCGAGGAATCCAAGACGGCGGAAACATATTCCGAGGTCGTCGAGGGTATGCAGTTTGACCGCGGCTACATCACCCCGTATATGGTGACGGATTCGGACAAGATGGAGGCTGTGTTCGATGAACCGTTCATACTCATCACCGATAAGAAAATCTCAAACATTCAGGAAATTCTGCCTGTTCTGGAACAGGTTGTTCAGTCCGGGCGCAAGTTCGTCATCATCGCCGAGGACGTGGAGGGCGAGGCGCTGGCGACAATCATTCTCAACAAGCTCCGCGGCACGTTCCACTGCCTGTGCGTCAAGGCCCCGGGCTTCGGCGACCGCCGCAAAGAAATGCTGCGCGACATCGCGGCGCTCACGGGCGGCGAGGTGAT
>JAISAA010000200.1 GCA_031266955.1 Oscillospiraceae bacterium
TGTACTCCGCGGGCTTATACTCCGTCCGGGACGCTTCCGAGTCCGAAATCGCGCGGGAAAAACGCAAGCGTAAATTTTTCATATCGTCCAGCGCGGCCGACAGCGCTTGCTCAATGCTATGCAGAGTATTGTCGGCGTATTCCGTAACGGTGCGGCGCAGCTCGGCGGCGTTCGTCTCCGCCGTGACAAGCATATCGCGGCTTTGCACGCGCGCCATACGCAAGACCTCCTGCTCGTCCACAAGCTGGCGTGAGCGCTCCTCGGCGGCGCGGCGCACGGCCTCCGCCTCGTGCTTGGCGTTCGCGATAAAATCGCTGCGCGCCGCGACAAGGCGCTCGGCCTCCGCGAGCTCCTGCGGGAACATAGAGCGAGCCTCGTCAAGCAGGTCGAGCGCCGCTCCCCTGTCTATGAGGCACTTGTCCGCGCCGAGCGGGACCCATTTCGCGCTTTCGATCATCGCGTGAAGCTGCTCCAGCAGGTCGTTTACTTTTTCTCCTCCGGCCATTTTCGCCGCCTTCTTTCGTTACTTATTTATTCTGGCAAGAATATCGTCTATTATTTCGCGCGGGACAAAGTCCCCGAGGTCCACGCCGTATCTCGCCATTTCCTTCACGACCGTCGAGCTGAGATACGTGTACTTGCTGCTCGACGTCATAAACAGCGTTTCAATATCCGGTTCGACAATTTTATTCGCGAGGGCCATCTGAAACTCCCAGTCGAAGTCCGAAACGGCGCGCAGACCCTTTATTATCACGCCCGCGCCGATGTCCTTCGCGTGCTTGACGAGCAGCATATCGTCGCGCGTCTCCACGACTACGTTTTCAAGCCGGCGCACCGTGCGGCGGATCATATCCGCGCGCTCGTCGAGCGTGAACATCGTCTGTTTCGCCGAATTGACCATAACGCAGACGTGCAGCGCGTCGAATATACGCGCCGCGCGGCGTATTATGTTCAGGTGCCCGAGCGTGATGGGGTCGAAGCTGCCGGGATAAAGCGCTATTCTCATACGGTGGTTTCCTTAATATATATCGTGATTTTTACGCTGCCGTAAGTATATTCCCTGAGCTTTTTATACGGCGCTTCCGATTCGGGCATCAAATGCCCGGAACCGGACTCGCAAACGATTATACCACGCTCCGCCAAAATGTCAAATTCAAATATATTGGCAAGCGCCGAATCCAGCAGCCCGCCGTCATACGGAGGGTCTAAAAAGACAATATCGAACCTCCCGGCGCGCTTTATGTATTCCAAAGCGTCCGCGCGTAAAATCTCGGCGCGCTCCGTCAACCGCGCCGCCTCGATATTTTTGCGCGTGAGTTCGAGCGAGGCCGGCGACGAATCCACAAACACGCAGGACGCCGCCCCGCGCGAGAGCGCCTCTATCCCAAGCTGCCCCGTCCCGGAAAACAAATCGAGCGCTCGCGCGCCGTTTATATGCTCCTGAATTATATTGAAAACCGCGCCTTTAACTTTATCCCCCGTAGGCCGTATATCGGCCCCCTTCGGCGGCAAAAGCTTCTTCCCCCGCGCCGAGCCTGATATAACACGCATTATCCGCTCACTCCCCCGCCCTGTCCTCAACAAATAATGCGTAAACAGCTTCCGCGGCGGCGCGCGGCACTATCTTCGCCAAGTCATCTACGCTCGCGGCTTTTATCGCTTCAAGGCTGCCGAAGGCGCGCAGCAGCGCTTTTCGGCGCGTCTCCCCCACTCCCGGCGCTTCGTCGAGCTTGGATTTCCTGACGGTCTTGGAGCGGCGCTCGCGATGAAATGTTATAGCGAAGCGGTGAGTTTCCTCCTGTATCGTGCCTATCAGCGCGAAGGCGGCGGGGTTCGCGTCGATGCCGATCTCCATACCGTCCGGCGTGACGAGCGCGCGCGTTCTGTGCCGGCTGTCCTTTACCATTCCGAACACGGGTACGCTTATATTCGGGTCGAGCGCCGCTATCGCTTTCGCGGCGACGGAGGCGTGGGCCTGTCCGCCGTCTATCAGCATAACGTCCGGCAGCGGCGTCCAGGCTTCGTCGCCGTCGATAAAATGCCGCGCGCGGCGCGTGACGACTTCCTCCATACTGCGGTAATCGTCCTGCGTTTCCGTGGATTTTATCGCGAAGCGCTTGTACGAATTCTTTTTCGGCTTGCCGTTGTCGAAGACCGTCATCGACGCTACTATGTCCTCGGAGCCCGTGTTTGAAATGTCGAAAGCCTCAATTCTGACGGGCGGGCGCTCGAGCCCCATTGCCTTTCCCAGCCATTCTATAGTCCCGCGGATCTTCTCCTCGCGCGTTGTCGCGCGTTCGGCTTCCTCGCGGGCGTTTACGGCGGCGGTTTTTATAAGCTTCAGCTTCTCGCCGCGCCTCGGATGCGATATCGTCACACGCCGGCGCGCGGCTTCCGCGAACAGCGTTTCCAGCTCCGCTGAGTCTTCCGGCTCAAAGGGCACTAATATCTCCCGCGGGAAAGCTTCGCGCCGGAGATAATACTGCCGCAAAAGCCCGCTTATGGCCTCGCCGCCGTCCTCCACGGGCGTGTCGAACAGTTCAAAGTCTTTGTCTAACAATCGCCCGTCTATATAATGCAGCGCGACGAAACAGCTTTTGGCTTCGCCTCTGAAATATCCTATGGCGTCGGTGTCGGCGAGAGCGTCGGAGACTACGCTCTGCCGCTTTTTAAGCTCTTTAACGGCGCGCAGTCTGTCGCGCAGCTCGGCGGCGCGCTCGAAGCGCATATCCGCGGCGGCGGCTTCCATCTCACGCGTTATCTCGTCGATGAGCTTATTCGCGCGCCCGTCGAACACAGTTATCGCGGAGCGCACCGCGACCGAATATTCCTCGTTGCCCGAATGGGCAACTCCGGGCTGTAAGCCCGTATTGATAATATTGGTGAATCCGGCGGAGCCGGATTCAATGTCAGTCCCCGGCAGGCACCAGCCGCGGCAGACTCCGAGATGATGGCTCAAACACGGCCTTTCCCGCCCTATATCCCGCGGAAAACGGCGCGAGCACGACGGCAGCCCGAACGCCTTGGACACCGCGTCGATAGCCGAGTGCGCGATATTGCGCCCGCCGTACGGCCCCAAATACCGCGCGCCGTCGTCCCGCCGCTTGGACACGACGGTGAAGCGCGGATACGCTTCCCGCGGGTCCACGCGTATGAACGGATGGCCCTTGTCGTCCCTCAAACGGATATTGTACTTTGGCATATGGTGCTTGATAAGCTGGTTTTCAAGCACAAGCGCCTCGAATTCAGAGCTCGCTATTATGACGTCAAAGTCGGCGACCTTGGAGACCATCAGCTCCGTCTTCGGCTCGTGCGCGCCGTAGAAATAGCTTGACACGCGGTTGCGGAGCGCGACCGCCTTGCCGACGTAGATCACTTCGCCGGACTTATCCAGCATTATATATACGCCGGGGCGGCGCGGCAGGGCGTTTGCCTTTTCCCGCAGCGTGTCTGACATATCCTGATTCTCCTTTGGCGGGAATTACGGCTGATTTACGACCCCGGTGAATAAGATCGGATACTCGCCGCCGCTCGCGGTTTCGTATAGTATGAACGCGAACGGCTTGTCGCAGATCATTTCAAACGGCGCCGTGGGCGGGGGCTCATACGGCGCGCTGCGTGGTACCGGCATTATTGTCACCGCCGCGGCGGTCGTGCCTTTTTCGTCCACTTCGATAACGGCCTTATGTATCGCGTCCGACAGCCATAAGTCCTCGTCTTCCTCGATAAGTCCCGTCAGCGGCGCGGCTTCCTCGTCGAACAGCGGAACTCCAAGCGCGATAAGCACATCTTTTAAGCCTTTGATGTCGTTTTCGATGGAAAAGCGCGGCAGCAGCAGCTTGCCGTCGGCCTGTTGCGCGCCCGCTCGGATTTCGTTAAAATACTCGCCCGTCATAGAGGCGAGCAGCTCGGACGCGCCGCCGTCCTTTGGAAGCAGGATGTACATACCGCCGCCGTTCAAAAATTCAAGCGGCATAGCCTGCAGCTTGTCGTCCTCGTAATACAACTGCTGCTTGCCCTCGCGCAGCATATAGAAGGCCGTTGTATCTCCGGCGGGCGCGTGGAATACATCCTCCGTTGTTTCGGCGGCGTTGAATTCCCAGCTCCATACGTCGGAAAAATAGATCGCGTTGGCGATGGCGGCGACGGTCTGCGGGTCGAATTCCTCCACTATATCCGTTATCAACCCGTCCGTATTTTCGCTTGCCCAGCGGTTTACGGCATCCACGGCGTCGGCGGAGGAAAAATCCACGTTCATCGCGTTTCCGCTGAAATTGCCGGCAAAGTTTTGCGCGAAGGCTTGCTTCAGCGTCACGTTGTCATCGACGAAAATCGCGTTGACTATTTTCAGAGGATTATAGTATCCCTCATATTCTTTGCCGCGAAGATTCGTCAGGTCGTATAGCATCTGCTGAGTTGCCTCGTTGATGTGCGTTTCTGAAATGTCCGCCGCGCCGAGCGCCGATAAAAGAGCGGGCTTGCTCTGCTCGTCCGTCGCGCTGACAAGCGCGGCGAGCGGCAGCCAGACGGAATACGGGGAGCAGACAAAATTTTCGTCGCCGGCGTTTTTTACGAGCGCGGCGCTCAGGCGAAACGCGAAGCCGTTCGCGCCGTCGGCGAGTAGGCCGGAAGCCACGCCTGTGCCCGGCGGCGGCGTGACGTCGGGTGTCGTCGTTTGCGGCGTCGCCGTGTTGACCTCGGGTACGTTCTCGCTTGCGGGGACATCGCTGCCGCCGGGGGCCGGCGCGCAGGACGCGAGGGACGCCGTCACGCAGAGACAGACAAGCAGGGCAATTGCACTTTTGATTTTTTTCATGACTTCTCCTCCAATAGTTTATTTTACCGCGTCCGCGCCTTACATCTTATCCTCTAACAGCTCGAACGCGAGGCGCGCGGCTTCTTTTTCGGCGGCTTTCTTTGTCCCGCCCTCGCCGAAGGCTATGCGGCGGCCGCCGAGCGTTACCTCCGTGCGGAAGGTCTTTTTATGATCGGGGCCGTGCTCCCCCGCCGGGATGTACAACAAAGGCTTACCTATGCTCTGCGCGTATTCCTGAAGCGCTGATTTATAGTCGCGGCTCAATTTTTCGGCGTCTGGCAGACGCGAGATGACGAGCGCGCGGATAAGCTTAGACGCTTGGCGCTTGCCGCCGTCGAGCAGCACGGCGGCGAAAAGCGCCTCCATCGCGTCGGCGAGAATGGAGGGGCGCGCGCGCCCTCCCGTCATTTCCTCGCCGCGCCCCAGGCGGATATGGTCTCCGAGACCGAGGGCTAGGGCGGCGGCGTGAAGCGTTCTTTCGCAGACAAGCTCCGCGCGCACGCGCGTCATGTTCCCCTCGGCCATATCCGGGCGGTTTTTGTAAAGATACTCGGCCACCGTGAAGCCGAGTATGCTGTCGCCGAGGAACTCAAGCCGCTCGTTGCAGGCCATATTGTCCGAGCGCTTTCCGTTTGTGAACGAGCTGTGCGTCATCGCGGTGATAAGCAGGCTTTTGTCCTTAAAAACGTATCCGATTTTCTCTTCAAGCTTTTCCATATGCTCCTTTTGCGCCTATTCCGCCGGGGCGAGCTTCATCCGCTCTACGTTTTCTTTCAGCTTTCCGGACACGCCGGCTTCGGCGGCGCGCACCGCCTGACCGATAGCTGAGCAAATCGCCTCCGCGCCCGACGAGCCGTGAGCCTTTATGACCGGCTTTGAAATGCCGAGCAAGACCGTGCCGCCCACGGCGTCGGTGTTGAATTTGTTTCGCAGCGAGCGCATTTCGCTTTTCAGCAAAAGCGCGGCAAGCTTTGTCACCGCGTTTTTGGTGAGAACCGATTTCACCTCGCCCAGGACGAATTTTGACGTACCCTCGATGCTTTTTAAGAGGATGTTGCCCGAAAACCCGTCGCACACGACGACGTCGCACATTCCGCTCATAACACTGCTCCCCTCGGCGTTCCCGACGAAATTCAGCCCGGACTGCGCGAGAAGCTTGTACGATTCAAGCTGGAGCGGCGTGCCCTTTGAGCTTTCGGCGCCGTTGTTCAGCAGCGCCACGCGCGGCGAGGCGACGCCGAGCGCGCTTTCCGCGTAATAGCTGCCCATGTAGGCGAATTGCAGGAGATATTCGGGCGTGCATTCCACATTCGCCCCGCAGTCGATTATCAAAAACCCGCCGTTTTTGCCCGGGATAAACGGCGCGAGCGCCGCGCGGCGTATCCCGCGCACGCGTTTGACGATAAGCGTCGCGCCCGACAGCAGCGCGCCCGTGCTCCCCGCGGACACAAGCGCGTCCCCGCCGCCCTCGGCGAGCCTTGTGAGCGCTATGACCATCGACGAATCGCGCTTTTCGCGGACGGCGGCGAGAGGATCGTCGCTCATCCCGATGACCTCGGACGCGTCGAGAAACTCCACGCCGCGCGGCAGCGAGCTCATCCCGAGCTCTTGGACCGAGCGCAAAATATCCTCCGCGCGCCCGACGAGCAGAATTTCCACGCCGAGCTTTGAAGCGGCTTTCAGCGCGCCCTCTACGGCGGCGCCGGGGGCGCGGTCCCCTCCCATCGCGTCAATAATTATCTTCATCGGGCTTCCTCAGCGTGACGGCGTAGTTTTTTTCGGCTTTGCGGCAGATTTTTTGGCGGCGGTCTTCGCGGGCGGCTTTTTCGTAGCGGATTTTTTCGCGCTTGCCGGCGCCTTCGGGGCCTTTTTCGAGGGTTTTTCCGGCGGCGCTTCTCCGTCCGGCGTCTCTCCTGTTTTTTCGGAATCCTCCGTTTTTTTCTTATACCCGCCGCGGCGGTCCTACGGGACGAACAGTGAGCATTTTTCGTTTACGCAGAAGGGCTTTTTTGAGCCGCGGCCTGATTTTTTGAAAAGCGTCTGCCCGCATTCCGGGCAATTGTCTGCCACAGGCACGTCCCAGGTCAGGAAATTGCAGACCTTCATATTTTCGCAGCCGTAATATGTGTAGCCGTTTTTCGACGTGCGCTTTAATATTTTGCCGCCACACACGGGGCATTTTCCCGGCATTTCTACGACTATCGGCTTCGTAAACGTGCATTCCGGATATCCGGGGCAGGCGAGAAAGCGCCCGAAGCGCCCGGATTTTATGACAAGCTGGCGCCCGCAGACGTCGCACGTCTCGTCCGAAAGCTCGTCCGGGACCTTAAGCCGCTCGCCCTCAAGCGCCTCCTCGGCATTTTCGATTGAGCTCGCGAAGCCTCCGTAGAAGCTTGAAAGCACCTCGCGCCAGTCGGCGGCGCCGCTTTCGACGCTGTCGAGCGTCTCTTCCATCCGCGCCGTGAATTTAAGGTCTACGATGTCGGAAAACCGGTCCTTCATCAGGCCCGTCACGACCTCGCCGAGCGGCGTCGGGCGCAGAAATTTGCCCTCTTTTATAACGTATTCCCTGTCCATTATCGTCGATACCGTCGGCGCGTAGGTCGAAGGCCTGCCGACGCCGCTGTTTTTCATCGCCTCGATAAGCGTCGCTTCCGTGTAGCGCGGCGGGGGCTGCGTAAATTTCTGCTCGCGCTTTGTGCCGAGCAGCGCGGCGGACGAGCCTTCCGTAAGCTTGGGAAGCGGCGCATCCGGCGCTTCTTCCTCGCCGTCAGTGCCTTCGACGTACACGGCCATAAAGCCCGAAAACTTAATGAATTCGTTTTTCGCGCGGAATAAATATCCCGCGGACACGGCGTCTATCGTCATGCTGTCATAGATCGCTTCCGACATCTGTGAGGCGAGGAAGCGGCTCCATATCAGCTTATACAGGCGGTATTGGTCGTTCGTGAGGCTGGATTTTATCTCGTCTGGGATCAACTCCACGGAGCTGGGGCGGATGGCCTCGTGCGCGTCCTGCGAGCCGGCGCCGGACTTGAACCGCGTCGGCTGTCCGGGATAATAATCGGCGCCGTACCGCGCCTTTATGAAGCGCCCCGCGTCGGCGAGCGCGTCCTCCGACAGCCGGAGCGAATCCGTGCGCATATACGTTATGAGTCCCGTGGAGCCCTCTCCGTCTATGTTCACGCCTTCATACAACTGCTGGGCGGTGCTCATCGCGCGGCGCGGCGTCATGCCGAGCTTTCGCGAGGCTTCCTGCTGTAAGCTTGACGTTATAAACGGCGGCGCGGGGCGGCGGCGGCGGTCAACTCTTTTGACGGTTTCGATCGTAAACGGCTCCTTCGATATGGCGGAGACTACTTCGTTCACCATATCCTCGTTTTCAAGCCGCATTTCTTTTTTGCCTTTGCCGTGGAAGCGCGCGATGAATACCGCTTCTCCCCCGTCGGGCTTCAATTCCGCGTCAAGGCGCCAATATTCCTCCGATATGAACGCGCGTATCTCGTCCTCGCGGTCTGTCACGAGCCTTGACGCGACGGATTGTACGCGCCCCGCCGACAGGCCGCGCCGTATTTTCTTCCACAGCAGCGGCGAAAGCTTATAGCCGACGATGCGGTCGAGAATTCTGCGCGCCTGCTGCGCGTTCACGAGGTCGATATCAATGGCGCGCGGGTTTTCTATCGACTCCCGCACCACTTTTTTCGTTATTTCGTTGAACGGCGCGCGCAGCGCCGCGTCGTCGGACAGCTCGAGAAGCTCCTTCAGGTGCCACGAAATAGCCTCGCCCTCGCGGTCGGGGTCGGTCGCGAGGTACACTTTATCGGATTTCTTCGCGGCGTCGCGCAGCTCTTTTATCGTTTTCTCGTGGCCCTTGACGGGCTGATAATTCGGCTCGAAGCCGTTTTCTATATCGACGCCGAGCTTGCTTTTCGGCAGGTCGCGCAGATGCCCGAGCGACGCCATAACTTTATAATCCGGGCCGAGGTAGCCCCCTATCGTCTTTGCCTTCGCGGGCGACTCCACGATCACAAGGTTGGTTTTTGCCATTAACGCACTTCCTTTTCGTATAACTCTTTTATTTGGACAGCGCGTAGAAGCCGCTGCCGAGAGATACGGCGTTTCCGTCGATTTCGAGCATCGTCATCGCGCCGAGCGCTTCCGGCGCGGGAATGCCGGCCGACGCGATAATATCGTCGATGTGCACCGCCTCTCCGGGGCGCGACAGACTCCGGAGTGCTCTGAAAACGGCTTTTTCGGCGCCCGTGAGCGAGTCTTCCGTTTTTTGCGCCGCTTTTTCCGCTGCTTTTTCCATTGCTTCCTGCGCCGCCTGCTCTTTCGCCGCCGCGTCTGTGTCAATATATTCGTTTCCCGCCGCGCTGTCAAGCCCTTTTTCCGTCGGCTTTTGTCCCGTTATCAGTCTTTTTTCGAGTTTTTTGTCGAGCGGGGATATTTTCACATTGCCCCCGTTGATTTTCAGCGGGAACAGTCCCGCGTATTCGTTTACGATATCCTCCGGCGCGAGCATCGGTATCGCGCCGTCGCGCAAAAGCTTATTCGCCCCCGCGCTGGCGGAGGCGTCCACGTTGCCCGGCACGGCGAAAACGTCCCTCCCCTGCTCTAACGCGCGCGACGCCGTTATCAGCGCCCCGCTGCGCAGCGGAGCCTCTATGACCGCCACGCCGACCGACATCCCCGAGATGATGCGGTTGCGGACGGGAAAATGATGTCCCGCGACCTCTGTCCCCGGCGGGTATTCGGAAACGAGCGCGCCGACGTTTGCAACGTCCTCATAAAGCTCCGCGTTTGACCGGGGATAAACGACGTCGATCCCGCAGCCGAGGACTCCGATAACTGCCCCGCCTCCCCGCAGCGCGCCGAGCGCCGCCGCAGTATCGACGCCCTTTGCCAGCCCCGTCACGACGAGCAGCCCGCGCCGCGCGAGCACGTAGCCGCAATTCTCAGCCGTTTTCAGTCCGTACGGCGTGCAGGTGCGCGTGCCCACGACGGCTATCGCCGCCTCCTCGTCGATCGCCGGGAAACGCCCTTTGACGTACAGCACGATCGGCGGGTCGTAGATATTGCGCAGACGCTCCGGATACTCGGCGTCCTGTATCGTGACGACGCGCTGCCCGAGCTCGGCGCAGCGCGCCAATATCCGGCTCGGACGGGCGAGGTCTTTATCCGACAGCGCGGCAAGCTCCGACTGTGTGAGCTCCGGCGTCTTTTTCTGCTCCTCCGGGTCGGCGAAAAATACGCCTTCGGCGGAACCGAAGCGCCGCAGGAGCTTGCCCGCGGCGGACGCGCCGATGCCCGGCAGCGCCGACAGCCAGACGTAGTATTTAAGTGTTGACATAGTTTTCTCGCGCTCCTTTGTACATTTCCCACATTATAATACTCGCGGCGACGCCCGCGTTGAGTGATTCGGTCAGCGGTTCCA
>JAISAA010000228.1 GCA_031266955.1 Oscillospiraceae bacterium
ATCTCGGGGAATTTATACGCGACGGACGCCGTGGCGTGCGCGTCGCCGGAGAGTATGACCTCGCCGCCGCGGGAGAGCAGCTCGCGCAGGAGCCACGGCGCGGGGTACGGCTCCGAGCGATTTACGCGGTACATCGCGCCCGTGTTGACCTCGAAAAGGCGGACTGTTTTCAAAATTTCCTCCATCGCGTAAATCGCGGCGTCGCGGTAACGGGGGCGCGAGTCGTCGAACAGGCGTCCGCCCTCGTTGTTTTTGGCAATAAGATCGAAGTGGCCGACGATATCGCATTTTGTCACCCGAGCGACGGTCGCCTCGGCTTTATAGTATTCCTCGGCGAACGCGAGAAAATCGCCGCCGAAGAGCCTGTCCGCCGTTTCGCGCTGCCCGTCCGCGCCATCGTCCACGAAGCGGTATTCGCCATTTTTCTGAATGAAGTGCGTCGAGCCGATGACATAGTCGAAGCAGTCCGTCGGCATATCGCCCAAGAGGTCTTGCTCCACGCCCGTGAACAGCGTTATCTTCCCGGCGTATTTTTCTTTTAGACCGCGCATTTCGTCAAGATAGCGCGGTGTGCTCTCCGGCGTCAGGTTTGGCGGGCTCCTATCCTCCGGTTCCGCATCCGGGTTGACGTGTGAGTGTTCAGAGATGCCGAACGTCTCAAAGCCCGCGGCTATCGCGGCGAGAACCATTTCCTCGCACGTGTTCGCGCCGTCGGCATACGTCGTATGGGCGTGCAGCTCGCAAAGGCCGGCGGTCATGTCATTTTCTCCTGCTTTATTTTATTATCGACGATGTGGCGGGAGGCGAGCTCGCGGCGGATATCATCGGGCGTGATGCCGGACTGCGCCATTAAGACCATCGCGTGGTATGCTAAATCGGCGAGCTCGTATATCGTTTCGGCGCGGTCGTTTGATTTCGCGGCGATTATCACCTCGGTCGATTCCTCGCCGATTTTTTTGAGTATCTTATCTAAACCCTTCTCGAACAGATAGCTCGTGTAGCTGCCGTCCTTAGGATTCGCCCGGCGGCCCAGGAGCATATCGTACAGCCTGTCGGCGGAAAAGGCGGAGAGGGCGTCGCTTGCGTAAAGCTCGTCGTTAAAGCACGAATCGGCGCCTGTGTGGCAGGCGGGGCCGTCCTTTATTACGGAAATCTCCAGCGCGTCGCGGTCGCAGTCGGCGCGGATCGTGACGACGCGCTGTATATTTCCGCTCGTCTCGCCCTTGCGCCAAAGCTCCCCGCGCGAGCGCGACCAGAAGACCGTGCGCCCCTCGGCCATCGTGAGCCGCAGGCTTTCCCGGTTCATATACGCGAGAGTGAGCAGCTTGCCGTTGACGGCGTCCGTAACGGCGGCGGGGATGAGCCCGGCGGGATCGAATTTCAGGTCGTTTATATTCAGCATTTTCTCTCCTATATTCTTACGTTTATTCCGTTTCGGGACAGCTCGGCCTTTAGCCCGCCGACGGTAATTTCCCCGAAATGAAAGATCGAGGCGGCGAGACCGGCGTCCGCGCGGGGCAGAGCTTTGAAAAGCTCTATAAAATCCGAAGCGCCGCCAGCGCCGCCGGAGGCTATCACGGGCAGCCCCGTTATCTCGCAGACCGCGCGGAGCAGCTCTAAATCAAAGCCGCGCTGCACCCCGTCAGTGTCCATCGAGTTGATGACGAGCTCGCCCGCGCCGCCGTCCTCCCCGCGCTTTATCCATTCGAGCGCGTCGAGCCCCGTATCTATCCGCCCGCCGTTCAGGAACACGTGAAACGCCCCGCCGACGCGCTTGACGTCTATCGAGAGCACGACGCATTGGTTCCCGTAGACGCGCGCCGCCTCGCGTATCAGCCCCGGATTTTTGATAGCGCCGGAATTTACGCTCACCTTATCGGCGCCGCATTTCAGCACGCGGTCAAAATCGTCAAGGCTCGATATCCCGCCTCCGACGGTGAGCGGGATGAAAACGTTTTTCGCGGTCTCGGTGAGTATATCCGTAAAAATACCGCGGTCTTCGTATGAGGCGGTTATATCGTAAAACACGAGCTCGTCCGCGCCGCCGTCCGAATACGCGCGGGCGAGCGCGACGGGCGAGGCGACGTCGCCGAGCTTTTGGAAGTTCACTCCCTTGACAACTCTCCCGGCGCGCACGTCAAGGCACGGGATTATGCGTTTTGTTATCATTTCGCGATCACCTGCGGGCTCTCCACGACTTCTATCGCCTCTTGAAGATCGATGTCACCGGTGTAAAGGGCCCGGCCCAAGATGGCGCCGTACAGCCCCGCGCCGCGCAGCGCCGCGACGTCGCCGAGCGACGAAACGCCGCCGGAGGCGATGATATTGAGCGTCAAGCGCGCCGACAGGGCGGCGTAAAGCTCTAAATTCGCGCCGGAGAGCAGGCCGTCCCTCGAAATATCCGTGCAAATGACGGTTTTAACGCCGAGCTCTTGCATTTCAAGGCAAAAGTCGAGCGCCGCGCGGTCTGTGAGCTCAGTCCAGCCCTTCACGGCGACGCACCCGTCGCGTATATCGGCGCCGACGGCTATTTTATCGCCGAACTCCGCCGTCATTTCGCGGACGAACGCCGGCGAAGCCGCCGCCGCCGTGCCGAGCACGACGCGCCGCGCGCCCGCGCCGAGATATTGCCGCACAGCGTCCGCATCCCGTATCCCGCCGCCCGTTTCGACGTTCAGCCCGGACTCCGAAATGAGCTTCATAACGACGCCGCGGTTCGGCGCCGAGCCGTCGCGCGCGCCCTCAAGGTCCACGACGTGCAGCCACTCGGCGCCCGCCGCGCGGAAGGCGAGCGCCTGCGCGAGCGGGTCGTCATTATACACGGTCATTTGAGAGTAGTCGCCGCGCGTAAGGCGGACGGCGCGGCCGCCGTAAAGGTCGATAGCGGGCAAAAGCAGCATACGGGCACCTCGTTTTTGATCGGATGTATTACCCACACTATATCATATTCGCGAAAAGTTAACAACTTAAATATCCCGGATGTCAATATGATTTGTAATAAAAACTTGCAAATATTGCGTCTGTGCCCCTGTTGCGCCTGCGCGGTGCGGCGCCGGCAAACGGGCTATGCCCGTTGTGTATGATTGAACGTGCGTGCGCGCGTCGCGCCTACGGCGCGCCATAAAATGACGCCGCGCAGGCGCGGCAGGAACGCCGCAAAGCGGCGACGCTTTTTCGCCTGCGCGGCGCGGCGCCCCATTTCTTTCCGTAAAGAAATGGGGGAAAGAACCGCCAAAGGAAGTATCCTTTGGAAACCTCTAAATCGCGGGGGTTTACGGGGGTTGTTCGCAATTGATGGGCGCGGCGCTGTCATTTGCGGGCTGTTTCGGGGGCCGTTGTGCAGTAGCGCTCTGTGTTAACACGCGAATCGGCGCGTTTCGCTGCCGCCCTGCGGTGCATACGGGAGGTGGGTTGCCTCCGTCGCGGCGAATGCCGCGTGTCCCGTGCGCGCACGCACGTTCAATCACACACCCGCCCGCTTTGCGGGCGATGCAGTCCACACGCGAAGCGGCTCGTTTCGCCGCCGCCCTGCTGTGCAGACGGAAAGAGAGATTGCCCTCGTCGCGGCGATTCCCCCGTCCGTAGGGGCGCGGCACGCCGCGCCCTGTTTTGCACATCGCGTATACACGGTTCGGATGTGTATTCGGACAGCCTCGGGCGACCGGGGACGGTCGCCCCTACAGGACGAAATACGGTAAACCGTGTAGGGGCGGTCACCCTCGACCGCCCGCCGTCCTTTGCGCACAAACAAAAAATCCCCCGCCGTTTGTTTTGGCGGAGGATTTTTTTGATTACGTCGCGCCTGCGGCGCGTTCCTGTCGCGCTTTGCGCGACGTCATTGTTATGGCGCGCCGTAGGCGCGACGCGCGCACGCACGTTAAATCACGAGTGAGCGCGCGGAGCGCGCTTACGGTATGAATGCCTCTACAATGTCGCCGAAATGCCCTTTTTCGCCTTCCCGGTTAATTTCCCAGCGTCCGCAAAGATAAACCTTTTTGCCGCGTTCGTGTTCTTTGAATTCGAGCGTCAGCGGCGATTTTGTGTCGAATGACGAATTTATCAGGTCTTCGACGTTTGTCGGCGTCGCGGGTGGGGATGTAGTCCAGTGAATGCGTCATAATGTTTTCCTCCTCTTTGGTTTTGCCCCTCACAGGTACCTGCGAGGGGCTTATAGGTCTTTGCGAGCGGCTTATAGGTACCTGTGAGAGTCTTATAGGTATTTATGAGCTTCTCATAGGTATTCAGGAGGCTCTTATAGGTACCTGTAAGGCCCTCATAGGTATTTGGGAGCTCCTTATAGGTATTTGTGAATGGCTCTCAGGCTATTATCAGCCTCCATAGCCGAGTTTGTCCATCATCGTAAGTAGCTGATTAGTTGTTCCGTTTGCCCGCGCTGCACGCACTTCTCCGTTGACTCGATAACGAATTTCTAGAGCTATCAATCTCGCGTTACGGCTTATCTCGGATAGGCCGATTACCTCGACCGGAACGGCATTTTCCAGTTTGTTTTTGGAAATGAGATAAACAGCACCATCTTTCATAAATAACGAACGAACGACCCAATTTGAGGTGCCGGCTAAGAACTCATAGCCTAATTTTCGCAGATTTTTTGCTCTCCTTCTTGGTTTGCTAAGTATGCTCATAAAGTATAGCCAACCTGCAATAACGAGAAGTAATGGTATTATCTTCATAGAGATATCCTCCTGCCTATTATTTGATTGCCATTGTCTTTCATCGCGAGCGCGGCGGTGGTCTCTCCTGTGGAAATGTTTTCGGGCATTTTATAACGCGCATTTGGTCGTCCTCCGTCCTTAAATTTTTGCCGTTCAGCGCCTCTAATTTGATGTAACATTTTATATAAAGTGTTACATGGCCCAAAAACCCTTGCAGCGCAAGGTGTTTTCGGACGGCGAGAGGCGCGGAGCGCGGAAGAAAATCAATTTTCAAAGAGAAAAAAGCGTTGCAGCGCAAGCAAAAAAACAGCCGATGTAACATTATATATAGACTGTTACATCGGCTGTCGGCGTTAAATTATTGCGGCTCTTGGGATTATACTACCATAGGTGGAATGACTTGTAAACACTTATTTTGATTTTTTTCGACAAATTTTTCTTGCGGACGGCGGCGCCGCTTCGCGGCGGGCGGGCGGGCGACCGAGGCGGTCGCCCCTACACGATTCCCCGTATTCCGTCCTGTAGGGGCGGACCTATGTGTCCGCCCTGTTCGTTCCGCATCACCGGGGCAGACACGTTGAACTCAGCTCTGCTGAGTTCACAGATAATATCCGTGCCGCGTCGCGCCTACGGCGCGCCATAGCAATGCCGCCGCGCATAGCGCGGCAGCGCGCGGCAAAGGCGGCGGAGGGGTTCGCGGCGTAAGCCGCGTTACCCGTGCGCACAGCCCCGCCCCGTTGAATTCAGCCCGTTGCGCTCTGTATTAAAATTTGACAGCAACTTAAAATAATAGATAAAAAGCTTGAAAGACCGCGCGAAATATGCTATACTGCAACATCAGCGGCTATACGGCGATTTCGCGTTGGGGGCGTGTATAAAGGTTTATGAAGGTTATTGAATCGACGCTTTTGCGTATGTGGAGCGACGTCAAGACGATAGGCGTCGGGGATATCCTTGACGTGCTGATAATAGCCTATATCATTTACCGCGTCCTGTCCGTCGTGCGAAAAACCAGCGCCGGCAGCGTCATAAAGGGCGTGATGCTGCTCGTCGTCGTCCTGTGGCTGTCGAGTATGCTGAAGCTCAACGTGCTGAACTATCTGCTGGGACAGGCGATGTCGATGGGCGTTATCATCGTCGTGATCTTGTTCCAGCCCGAGCTGCGGCGGCTTCTTGAACAGTTCGGAAGCAGCAATTTCAAGCTGTTTTCCGGCAGACGGGCGCAGTCCGGGGGGACGGAGGAGATAATAGAGCTCGTCGTGTCCGCCTGCTCAGAGCTCTCCCGCACCAAAACCGGCGCGCTCATCGTGTTCGAGCGCGGCATAGGGCTTGGGGATTACGCGGCGACGGGCACGGCAATAGGCGCGCTCGTTTCGGCGGAGCTGATAAAGCAGATATTTTATCCGAACACGCCGCTGCACGACGGGGCCGTGCTGCTCAGAAACGGCAGGATACTCGCCGCCGGCTGTATGATGCCGATGTCGTCAAATCCCGCGCTGTCGCGCGAGCTCGGTATGCGCCACAAGGCGGGGATAGGCATCAGCGAGCGCAGCGACGCCGTGGTGGTTATCGTGTCGGAGGAGACGGGGGCGATATCCGTCGCCGTGGAGGGGATGCTGAAACGGCGTTTGGAGCGCGACACGTTTTCGGCGCTTTTGCGCGGCGAGCTCATTTCCGGCGAGACGGGAAAGCGCAGAGCGGCGGCGCTGAGGAAAAACGGCGGGGTGAAAAGCTGATGCTTGCGGCGTTTAGGGTAAAAATAAATAAGGTGCTGGAGAGCCGCGTGTTTTACATCGTGTTCTCGATACTCGCGTCCATAGCGCTGTGGGTGTTCGTGGAGCGCGTCGAAAACGAGGATATCGACAGCCTCGGCGTGCGCGTGCCCGTGGAGTTTATGAATCCGGAGATCGTCGCGGACAAA
>JAISAA010000234.1 GCA_031266955.1 Oscillospiraceae bacterium
CGTCCGTTACAAAGGTCATGCTGTCAAGCGTGAATTCCTTGCCGAGGTAGCTCGCCGTCATCGTCAGGCGGAAGGCTGTGTTGTCCGCCAGGCCCTTCAGGAGCTGCCGCGTATCCGCCGCCCGGAGGCGGTATACCTCGCCGCCGGCGCCGTCGGATGTGAGCTCGAGATAAACGCGTTTTTCGTAGAAAAGCGTGTAATTCTCTCCCGGCTCTCCCGGCTCGACGGGCTTGTATTCCGGCTCGTTGATGAATGCGGAGCTTTCCAGCCGCAGCGTCACATACGGGCCGTTATCATCGACGCTGCCGTTGTCCGAGTCGGCGGCGGGGTTGTTGACGAGGTATTGTTTGATGTCGTCCGCGGCGACTGAGATCGTCGCCGTGTAGCCGTTGAGCTCCCCGCCCCCGGCCGGCGCGGAGTCCGCGATGAGCATAAACGTCCGTGTGACGCTCCCGTTTTCAACGGGCTTATACTCTATCCCCGCGGGCGGGCTCGCGCCGGCGTCTTTGTAAGCCGTATAATAAAACACGGGTACGGATATGAAGTACACGTTTTCCGGTATGGTGAGTATTGCCTGAGTATAGGCGCCGGTCATGCCTACGAACGCCCCGTCCTCGTTATAAAAGGCGACCTCTCCGCTGTCCGACGCCCCCTGCCCCGTGCTTTTGTTTTGCCCGTCGCTGATATACTGGGTCGGGCGCACGTACATCTGCCCCGGCAGCACCGGTATCTTGTGAAACAGGTAGTAGTTATACTCGTTATTGCCGCTGAGAGCATCTTCGCGTGCTTCCGGGGCCCCGGTCGTGGCGTTGATGTAAGTATTTGCAAGCACCAAGCTCTGATTTTTTGAAAGGTGGGTCGCGAGGACGTTGTTGTGCAGGTGGGTATCCGGAGCTTTGTAGTACGACACGTTCAGCCCGGTCTCCTCTAAATAATACGCGTCCGGGAAGCGGAAGCGCACGTATTTAGCGTCGTTCGGCACGCGGAGCGCCGGATTTCGCCCGTCAAGGAGGTAGCCCCCACTGTAATAAAACGATGTGCCGTCGTCGTTGACGGGCGCTCCATAAGAACCGTTGCTGCCCACCCAACCGCTGTATACCGTACATTTTTCGTCCTCGTAGAAGAACGCGTACACGTTGCCGACGGCGATACTCTTTCCCGAGCCGTTCATCGTCATCGCCGGCTCCGCCGCCGCGTTATAGGCCGGGTCGGCGGCCTGAGTTTGGTTGGTGGCGACGGTTTGCGGAAATTCCGTCGGGTGATAATCCTTGACGTACAGGAAGTCCGCGTCCTCCGGGAGCTTAAACACCTCCGAATGGCGGTATGACGGATAGGCGTTCGTGCTCGAAGCATTATTGCTTGTCGCCGCGTTCCACGTCTTTTGGCTGCTGACTATCGCCCAGCTTCCGTATATCGGCTCGCCGTCCTCGTCCTTCGCCTGTCCCCAGGTCCCGGCTTCTTCGTCGTATACCCAGCCTCCGGAAAGACGCGCTTTTCCGTTGAGCGTTGAATTTGTGTCATTCGGCGACCATTCGCTGGATACAAAGACGTCGCCGGTCTCCTTTATCGCGCCTTTTATATAGGAGCCCGGAATGTTGAGCCACGGGGTCTCGCTATTGACGATGGAGGTGTAGTTCAGCCCCTCCAGATTCAGCGAGCCGGAAAGGTAGCTGCCGCCGACGAATTCATAGGTCTCGAGCACGCGGTTCGGCGTAAGCATACTGTTGGAATCCGTGTCGTTGAACTGCGCCGCGACGAGCTCCAGCTTGTACTGCGCGCCGGGCACGATCCCCTCGAACATCAAGTCCTCTCCCACCAGCGTAGCCTTATCGCGCTGCGCAAATATCTGTTTTGAGTTTATTTGCGTTGTTCCCTGATAAAGCCGCGCGTAGACGAGGCCGTTGTTCAAGATCGTCCCGTCCGCGTCGTAGATCGACAGGTCGAAGAACTGCAAATACTCTGACACGACAAACATTTCGTCGTAGCTGATTTTCGGGTAAATTTTCTTCGTCGTGAAATTCGCCTGCGTCAGCGTCGTCGGTATCTGATATTCCGCGCTGCCCTTTATGACGACGGATTCGAGCTTTATCGTGTGCGGCGTGGAGGTTTTCAGAGTGTCTTCCGGGAGCGTGAGCCTTATCGACGCGACGGGGAGGTACGTTGTGTTTCCGTTACTGTCGGTAGACGTTTTTATCCTCAGCGAATCCCACAGGCTTGAGGTAAATAAGCTCTCAAGGCCGACGAGCTCGACGCGCGGCGTCAGCGCGTCCCCCTCCTGGATCGTTACGGAGCCCGCCGCGGCGTCATAGCCCCTGCCGGTGTTTTGCTTATACTCGGCGAGCGGAACGTCGAGCTCGGACATTGAGAGGGTGTAGCCCGCTCTTTGTTCTCCCGTCCCGGTCTCCGTGACGGAAACGCGGAATTCGTCGATAAGCGGCAGTATCTCCAGTGTGGTGTTTCTGTTCATCTCGGCGTTTATGACCGCGTAGGTGTCAAACAGCGCGGGTATGCTTGTGTTGAAGCCCACGCTGCCGCTTGTCAGCGGGGCTGTGTATACGCGTAAGGAGCCCATTTGTACGTTCTCCGCGCGCTGTAATGGCGTGGCGCCGGACGGCACATTGCCTACTTTGCTTGCGTCGGGCTGCGCATCGACGTCTCCGACGACGCCGAAGGCGTACGTTCTGGCGAACGCGAGGCTTTCTATTGTGAATTCGTATGTTTTGCCGCCCGCCGGGGCGTCCAGAACAAGCGAAAGCGCTTCGCTTGAAACCTTACCGTCCGGGCCGTACCCGAGCTTGACTCCGTTTTTCCAAAAGCCGTACAGCAGGACGTCGTTGTTTGAGGCGTCCTTCGCGGTCAGCTTCAGCGGCAAGGGCGCGCCATTTTCGTCCTTCGCCAGCGCGGCGTCCGGATCGGAAACCGTTATTTTAAGCGACAGCCTGTCGGTGACGTTTGCCGTGTCCTCTATTTTTACGGATGGCGAGAGCTTGCGCGTGTACACGGCGCCCTCATAGCTCACGTCGGACACCGCGGACTCTTTATTTTCGCCGATGAGCATCGGCACCTCGCCGCCGTAGCGGTTATACGCGTGGAGAGCATACGTGTATTTTGTGTTTGATTCGAGTTTGGGCGAGGAGGATACGAACGACGTTCCGCCCGCCGTCTGCGCCCTTTGCAGCGCGGAGGAGCCAATTGTTATCAAGGGTTTGTCGTTCGTGTTGTTCACGTTTTTCAGCTCAAGCTGCACTCTGTAGACATACGGAAGCGTATTCAGCTTGAAATTCTCCCAATCGAGCTCCGGGGCTTTCCCGTCGACGACGACGGGCGGAACGTAACCGGAGGTGTTCGACAGCGTCAGTCCGTCAGCCTCCAGCGCGTTAGCAGCCGCCGCGTAGACCATATCGTAATTGAGCAGCACGCCCTGCACCTCCGTGGAATCCGTCGTCACCTCGATAAAGTCGGTATAGACGTTCTTGCGGCGCACGCCCGTCAAAGGATCGCCCGTTTCGGGATCAAACTGTCCGGGGAGCTCAAAAACCTCATTAAAACGGTAGCTCATTTGGATATAGAAGGTTTTGTCCGGCTCGAGAGGCGACAGGGCGATATTCGCGCCGCCGGTATATGTTTTGCGCAGCACGGCGGATTTTCCGGTGTTGGCGACCGACCCGTCCGCATTGTACGCCTTATAGATTTTGTTGCCGTTCGCGTCCTCGCCGGTCGGAGACGCGTTGTTTTTCAAATCGGTGAAAACCGTTACCTTGACGCCGCGGATAATAACGCCCGCGGGGTCGTATATCGTAAGCTTCCCTTTTACGGCGTAATTCCACGCGTCAATTTCCGTAAAGCTGACGTCAGGCGCCGCGTAGACGCTTCCGCCCTCGTCGCCGCCTCCCGCGCCTATTTCCTCATTGCCCTCGCCGTCGTCATCACCTTCGCCTCCGGGCGAGGCCGAGGGGGGCTTGGTAGACCCGCCTCCGCCGCCGCCGCCGGGAGAGGTCGCAGGCTGGTCAGGAGACGCCTTGGGCCCGCCGGGGCTCACGTCCGGACTCGCTCCGGGACTTGGGGTCGGGGATGTTCCCGGCGATGGACTGACGCCCGGCGACGGGGAAGCGCCGGGACTCGGCGTCGGTGAAGCTCCCGGAGTAGGACTGACGCCGGGTGCAGGCGTGGGCGAAGTGCCGGGACTCGGCGTCGGGGAAGCGCCGGGAGTGGGAGTGACGCCCGGCGTCGGCGTAACGCCGGGACTCGGCGAAACGTCCGGGCTCACACCGGGGCTGACGTCGGGGCTTGCGTCCGGGCTTGTTTCCGGCGACGCGTCCGGGTCGGGCTCGGCGCTGACGTCGGGGCTCTCCTCGGTAGACACGTCAGGGCTCGTTTCGGCGTCGTCCGGGCTCGCCTCCGGGCGGGCGTCGGGAGAGACCTCCGCGCCGGCTGACGACTCCGGAGGCGTGGGGACGACGGGCGACGCTCCCGGCGCCGGGCTCTCACCGGGCCGGAGCTGCTCTGACGGCGCCGGCGTCGGGACTCCGCCCGGACGCTCAGGCGACGACGGGTCTTTGGAGGGAACAGAGGGATCGGGCGTCGGTTCCTCGCCGGGTACTACGCCCTCACCGGGGCGGCCGGGGCGCGGCGCGCCGGGCGTGCTGTCCGGGTCCTCGGGCGTCGGCGTCGGCGGTGTAGTCGGCGTCGGCGTCGGGATCGGCGCGGGGAAATCCGCGTTGCCGTCCCTTATGTAGCCGAACGCGCGCAGCAGCTCGGCGTATTCGTACGTGTGCTCACCAATAGTCAGCGTAGCGCCGAAAACGGACTCCTCCGCGCTGAGCGCCATCGCGCCGTTGAACGGCTCATACCAGCGGAACGCCGAGTCGGAGAAGTAGAGCACGCTGTTCACCGGTATCTCCGCGCTGCCCGTCAAGGTCGTGAACACGGCGGGCTGCGCGTTCATATACAGCCCGTTCGTCAGCGCGACGAGGATGAATTCCTCCGCGTCCGCCTCCGAGCCGTCGATATTGAACGTGTGACCGTCCACCATATACAGCCCGTTGAAGCTGCGCACGACCTCCACGTCGGAGGATATCAGCCATTCGGTATCGGAGAAAAAATACAGGCCTGCGCCGCCGTGGATATATATCGGGAACGCGGCGTCCATACCCGCCTTATCCTCGCCGACGTAATACCCGCCGCCGAGGCGCGTGTAGACCGTGTCCCCCTGCTCCACATACAGCAGGGACACAGCCTCGCCCTCGCCCGCGCGGAGCGCCTGAAGTATGCCGGACGAAACGGGAACGGCGAGGCCGGCCTCGTCAAGCGTCGAAACATCCGTCAGGGCGCTGGCCGCCGCCACGAAGACCACCGACGACACGGCGGCCATTATCACTACGGCAATAAGTATTTTTTTCATTATATGACCTCCAAAGCTTTGCGTAAAAATTCGTGCCCTTGTTTTATCTCAAAAGGGGCTCGAGCAGCGCGGGATTTGTGAAAAGCAGCGTCCGCGCGCCGTCCGCTTTTTCAAGATAATCGCTGAGCAGCGAAACTGTGTAGTCGCCCGCCGCGGACTCGCATATCACGGCGCTTTGCGGGGGCTCGAACGTGGTCTCGCCGCTTTCGCGGTCATAGAGCATTATCTGCCCGTCGTATATCGCCTCCGCGAAGCTCATCGCGGAGAGCTCTATCCTGTAGCCGTTGAAGCGCAGCGTCACGGGCTCTAAAAACAGATACGTGTCCCGTCCGTCATAAAGAAACCCCTGACTCAGCCCGCGCGACGCGCCGCCGCGCACGGCGGTCACAAAGCCGTTTTCGTCATACCGCAGCTCCGTGAAGTAATCCGACCGGACCGCGGTCCCGGCGCGGGGGTCGTAGTACACCATATCCTGCGGAAGGACGACGGCGCGCGTATCGGAGCGGTAAATCGGCAGATTCACCGCGTCGCGCGTCACGCCCTCATAGTAAATGGTCGAGGCGCCGTCCGCGCGCCGCATCACGGCGTCTGCCGGTATCCTGTACTCCCCGCCGGCGTAAAACTGGCTTGCCGCCCCGGCAAAGCGGTAGCTTCTCGCGTTTTGCACGAAGAACACCGCCGCGACGGCGGCGATAATGATGAACAGCATCGGCAGCACAACGGTCAATATCCCCCGCCGGCGCGGGCCGCGCTTTTTCATCAGCCTTTTGCCGCCCTTTTTCCGGCGCGGCTTTTTTTCCGTCTTGACAGCGTCAGCCAACGGCGCGCCTCCTCTCGCCGGATATGGAGTGCAGGTCTCTCAGGAAAAGGTATACGCCGAATATGCCGATGAACACGGACAGCAGTATGTAAACCGCCGTATATCCGGCGCCGGGGGACATTTCTATTATAAAGCCGCACAGCGTATTGCACGCCAGCAGCCCCACCGCCTCAAGCGCCGCCCACATAAGCTTGCTGAGCGCCGAGGTAAACGAGCGCGAAAGCGCCGCGAAAAGCACGCCGGGTATCAGGAACGCGATGTACTCCGAAGCGTTCAGCTCGCGATGGCCCGCAAGCAGCGTAATGAGCAGCACAAGCTTCACCCACGCGCAGGCCAGGCGGACATAGCCCGCCGCACTCTGCCCGTAAAAGATACCGAGCCAGCTGAACGACGGCTTGTTGAACCACGTCCGCCGGCACAGCGGAAGCAGCGCGGCGCACAGCGCGACGGTGGCCCCCGCCGTCACCGCCGCAAGGCGCGAGAGCGGCGCTATCTCAAGCAATATTCGCGTCAGGCTATCGCTTACGCTCATTCTAAGCTTATCTCCTCGTCTGATTTCTCCGGCTGATCGCCGGCGGCTTGCTCCGCGGCTTCCTCGTCTACGGCTTCCTCCGCGGCTGCGGCTTCCCTTTCAGCGGCCTGCTCCGCGGCTTCCTCATCTATTGCTTCCTCCGCGGCCCGCCGCTCCGGGAATATCTCCGTTTTAGGCTTGGCGGCGCCCAAAGCGACGCGCTCCTCGGAGGCGCCGGGCTGCACTAAGATCGTGAACTCGTTTTTAAGCAACCGGTAAAAGCCCGCGACGTCCTCCATTACGAGCTCGCCGGAATCCGACAAAATACTCACGGAGCCGTGCACCATCCCGATGACGGGCGCGTAATCGTCCATTATGAGCAGGCTGTACTGCGGGTCGGACACGCGTATGGAGTGTACGTTCCGCACGTCGGTCAAGCCGTCCCGGTAGTGCAGGACGTGGGCGCTCATCCGCCCCGTCAGCGCCCCGGCGCCGCCCGCTTTATCCGGACTCACCGTTTTTTCGACCGCCATCGTTATGACCGTTCCTTGAGATACGCGCCGATATACGTAAAATCCTGTTCGTCCACGTCGTCCAGCCGCCCGGAGAGTATCGCCTCCACGTCGTCCAGCACGTCCTCGATACGCACGAGCTTGCCCGGTATGCCCGTGTACTGCTCGGCGACGAACATCGGCTGGGAGAAATAGCTGCGCAGCTTGCGCGCGCGGAAGAAAATATCGTGATCCTCCTGCGACAGCTCGTCGATGCCTAGCACGGCGACGATCTGCTCTAACTCGTCATAGCGCGAAAAGCACGCCAGCGCCGCCTCGACGAGCGAAAAATGCCTCTCTCCCAAAATCTCCGGGTCTATGATCCGCGACGTCGTGGCGAACACGTTTATCGCGGGGTAAATGCCCTTTTCCGCGACGCCGCGGTCGAGCACGACCTGCCCGTCAAGGTGCTGGCTTATGGCGTGCACGGCGCCGTCGTTCAAATCGTCCGCCGGGATGAATATTGCCTGAAAGGACGTTATCGAGCCGTTTTCCGTGGAGTTTATGCGCTCCTCGA
This sequence comes from Oscillospiraceae bacterium, assembly GCA_031266955.1. Taxonomy (GTDB): domain Bacteria; phylum Bacillota; class Clostridia; order Oscillospirales; family Oscillospiraceae; genus JAIRRO01. The sequence continues at coordinate 7,801 of JAISAA010000234.1, forward strand.
CCTCGCTTATCTCCGTGAGCAAGGCCGGTGAATAGCCGTTTTCGACGGGCATCCTCGCGAGCTCCGTGGCTATCTCGGCGTTGGCCTGCACCATACGGTAGATGTTATCTATGAACAGCAGGACGTCCTGCCGTTTCTCGTCGCGCAGATACTCGGCGAGGGTCAGCCCGGCGTAGCCGGCGCGGCTGCGGCTCATCGCGTTATCGCCCATCTGCCCGAAAACCATAGATATCTTATCGAACAGCCCCGCCTCCGTCATTTCGTCGTACAGATCGCGCCCCTCGCGGCTGCGCTCGCCGATCCCGGCGAAAACGGAGTTGGACTGCAAGCCGCGGTACACGTTATGTATCAGCTCCTTTATAAGCACGGTCTTGCCGACGCCCGCGCCGCCGAGCAGGCCCATCTTGAAGCCCTTGCGCATCGGCGCGAAGAAATCGAGGACCTTTATACCCGTCCACAGTATATCGCCGTCGATGACTATCTCATCCATCGCGAGGCTGCGCTCATAGATGTTGCGCACGGCGCCGCCGGGCGGCGGCGCGCCGTCTATGGATTCGCCGTAGGGCGAGAACACGTGCCCGAGAATATTGTCGTTGTACGGCATATCCAGCCCGCCGCCGGAGCGGTAAACGTCCATACCGCGTTTTAAGCCGTTCGTCATACCAAGACAGACCGCCGACGCCGTCAGCCCGCTCACCTCCGCTATCTCAAAGCGCACGCCGCCGTCCCCGGCGCCCGTCCGTATGAGGTCGCGCAGCCCGATATCCGTGCTTTCGAGGAAAATATCTACCTTCAGGCTGGAGACCGATATTATCTTCCCTATACGCGCTCCCGCCGCGGCGGTGTTTTCCGTTATCGCGTCCAATGCCATTGCGTGTTCTCCTTTCGCTCGCCGCGTCCGCGGCTTTAACGTATTTCCGGTTTAAGCGCTTTTTTAGGCGCTTTGATTTAAGCGCGCTTCTAAGCGCTTTGATTTAAGCGCGCGTCTAAGCGCTTTCTTGATTGCCCTGCTGGATGCTCCGCCTTGTGTAGCTGTCTATCGTCTTGCGGAAGGCGGCCTCGTTTTTCTCGCGGCGCGCGGCGCGGGTATCCTCCTCCTCGCGCTCGTCGAGCTTTTTTATCGACTCCTGCGTCGCCGACTGCCGCAGCGTGTTCTCCGCGGCGTAGGCGCTCGTCACGGCTATGCGGAACTCGTAGAAAAGATAGGCCGTCATCATCTCCTCCAAAAGGCCCGTTATGCTGCTTTCGATGATGTAGTCCGCCGTGCCGCCGCCGTCGTCCGCCTCCGCGAAATTGTCCGTGTTCACGGGATAGATAACGCGCCGCTCGAGCTTCACGCTGCCCATATTGTAATAATGGTTGTATATCAGCTCCACGGAGGACCATTTCCGGTCGCGCACGGCGCTGATGAAGTGGTCCCTTATGACCGTGATATCCCTGTAGTATTCGTCCCACGTGAGGCTCAGCAGGACGTCGCGCCTGCCGCGCACCTTTTTTCCGACCGTTATTTTCTCCGAGCCCGGGTCCCTCGCGAGGGCGTTGGAAACGGCGGAATTGACGCTTCCGCAAAAGCCGTAGTCGCTGCCGAGATAAATGCGCAGGGCGGGCATATTCGCGGAGGGCAGCTTTAACAGCTTGTCGAGCCGCAGATTGCGGTTGTTTACAATGCTGCGCAGCATCTTTTCGAGCTCGGTGCGCATACTGCTTAAAATTTCGGCTTGCCGGCGGGCCTTTTCCACGCGCAGCAGGGCGTGGAAATTCATGACCTTGACGACTGACTTTATATTCATAGCCCGCCGCCCTCTCCGGAGCCTTCTCCGCCTCTGTCAACGTCTCTCGCGCCGGCGAGCATATCCGCCTCCGAACGCACGGAAAACTTGCGCTGCTTCAGCATTTCGAGTATCGCGGCCCCGCGGCGCATACGGCGGCGCATAGCCTCGCCCATCTCGTCTATATTCGTCAGCTCGAAGACCTCGCGCTGCTCGAGATACGCCAGCAGCTCGCGCCGGAGCGGGGGGCCGGCCTTTTTCAGCTCCGGGTTCTGCACCGCTCCGCCGAGGCGGGAAACGGACAGGCCGTAATTTACCGCGGGCTTCTGGCCCTTTTCAAAATTCTTAGCCGACAGCACGATCTGCCCGTCCGTAATGGAGATGATGTTCGTCGAGATGAAGTCCGTGATGTCCCCGCCCTTCGTCTCGCAGATGGGCAGTATCGTTATCGAGCCGCCGTTTATATGCTGGCAGCCGAGCTCGAGCATTCTGGAGTGGGAATAGAAGATATCCGGAGGGTACGCGTCGCGGCCGGGCGTTTTGTCCATCAGCAGCGCTATCTCGCGGCAGATATCCGCGTGGCGCTTTAAGTCATCTATGACGACAAGCACGTCACGCCCCTGCTCCATATACGTCCGGGCTATCGAAAGGGCCGCGTAGGGGGTGGAACGCAGCACCGGGGCGGGATCGTCGTTGAACGCCGCGATTATTATCGTGTACACCATCGCGCCGTATTTGAGAAGCTGGGCGTAAATGTCCTTCACTTCTTTTTTCGTCTTGCCGATAGCGGCGTAAATGCACAAGACGTCCTGTTCCTTCTGATTGACTATCGTATCGAGGGCGATCTGCGTCTTGCCGGTCTTCTTGTCGCCGATGATGAGCTGGCGCTGGCCGCGCCCTATCGGGTAGAGCATATCTATACCGGATATGCCGGTAAGCAACGGGCGGGTGACGCCCTTTCTCGCCATTATCGGTATCGGCTCCGATTCTATCGGGATATCAGCGCGGTTCGCCATCGTGCGGCCCAGCATTTTTTCAGTTCCGAACATATCCACGATATGCCCGACGGCGTCGGGCGAATAGCGCGCGCAGAATTGCTTTCCCATCGCGACCACTTTGTCGCCGACGTGTATTTTCTTGCCGACGTGCGTAAGGTTTATGAGCACCGTGTTGCGCCCTATGGCGTCCACGTAGCCCTCGGAATCGTCGCCGACCTGAACGCGCTCGAAGTACGCCGCGCCCTCCAGCCCGTCGGCCTCTATGACGTATTCGCGCACCATATGCACGCGCCCCGTGGCGTATGCGTTCCGCCCGCTTTTTATGGCGTCCACCTTTTCAGAGAGTATTTTCCCGAGGTCGCCCGTTATATCGTTTGCCACTGTCCTTGTCCCCCTGCTTTCAACTTATCTCCCGGCCTTTTATCGCGAAATCGTAAATCACGTTGTCCGCCTCGATCTGTATCCCGTCGCAGATATCCGCGTCGGCGACTACCTCTACGTTTTCCGCGAACGTGCGGTAATTGAGCATATCCGACGGCACGTAGACGGTCACCGGGCGCGCCTCCCCGGAGGACTTGAGGCGCAGGAACCCGCAAAAATCGAGCATATCGAAGCGGTCTCCCGTTTTTTCGTACTCCTCAAGCAGCCGCAGCCCGTCCCCGTCTAAGACCTCACAGAGCAGCCTGTGCTGCTCTGAGCCCGGCAGGCCGCTGAGCGCGAAGGCCGTTTCATAGCCGAGCCGTGCGAGAAGCCTTGTCGCGGGGCCGCCGTCGCGCGGGGCGTCCGCTATCGGCAGGGACGCCAGCGCCTGCGCGGGATTTATGTAAAACTGGCTGCGCACCTCGCGGTACAGCACGGGCAGCTCCTTGTTCAGATAGTGCGCGGAGCTTATCTGCTCCGTTTCGTGCAGCGCGGAGCTTGCGGCCTGCGACGCGAACGCGCCGGCGCCGGGCGCGGCTGCGGGCGGCCTCGCTATCGCGGGAGGCCTTGCGGGCTCTGGGGCCGTCTCCCCGCGCTCTTTTTCTACGCCGTCATAGAGCGTTACGAGCTCCGCCGTGCGCCGCCTTATCTGCCCGCGCACCTCGTTAGCCAGCAGCGCCGCCGCGACCGTCACGAGGCCGATAAGCAGCGCGAGCGTTACGAACGCGCCGATAAACACGTACAGCATTCTTAACCGCCCCGCCCTATTGCGTCAGCAGCGGGTTGAAGTACAGCAGCAGGAACACGAACGCGAAAAGCAGCAGCAGCAGCACCGCGATTATGAGCCCCACCGTCAGCGCCGCGTGGATCACGTCGCTCTTTGTCTCCGGATTGCGCCCCACCGCCTCCGCTATCTTGCTCCCCATCAGGCCCAGCCCTATGCCGTTACCTAAAAACGCCAGCCCTACTATCCATCCTATCGCGCTGATCACCGCTCCGTATACGTTCTCCATTGTCGTTTTGCCTCTTTTCGCAAATTTTAACGCCGTGATTTTTTAATGTTTCGCGCCGCCGCCGGACGCCTGCTATGTCTTGCTATGCTTTGAAGTTGTTGTATGTTTTTGCCGTGAGCACTACGGCTCCGTTCTGTGCTGTGTCAAGCAGCGCGGCGTTCAAATATATGCTGCCTTTGAAACTCGGCAAATTCGTTGTTTCGATTACAAATTCACCCTCAAACGAGCTCGCCGTCGCCAGTTTTATTTGGTCGGGGCCTATTTCATACGGTTTAGCCAAATATGTCCCCGCGGTGACGTTATCCGCGTAAATAACGAGGTTTGCCTCTTGTCCGGAAAGTACGCTCATACTCTCCAGACTCAGCCTGACGCCTACCTGTACTGTTTCGCTTGTTCCGGAGCCCGAGAGGTTGATGTAGGTGATAGTCAGCTCGTTGTATTGTTCCTTCATCGTCACTTTTATGTAGTCGTCGAGCGTGCGCGAGAAATCTTCCCCGCCTACGCTGACGTTCTCGCTGGCGTGGCCCATCACGACGTAATACTGCTTCCCCGGCTCTAACCCGTCAAAGCTGTACGAGGACTCGTAAGGGCTTACGGACGCGCGCGTTTTGAACGCCGCCCAGTAAGCTTCAACTTGGGATGTGACGTTGTCGGCGTCCGCCGCGGCCGCGTCGTACAGATGTTTTATCGTCAACCCCTCGGTATTTAGCGCGTCGACGCCATGGCATTCCAGATAGACCATACCGAGCGTACCGAACGGGTCAACAAAGTAGTAATCCACTTGCAGGCTCGTGCTCGTCACGGATTCCGCGCTCTTGATCTTCACTATGCGCACAACGTCCTGGCTTTCTCCGACGCCTCCGTTGCCGCCGGGCCCGCCTCCGCCGCCTTGACCGCCCGTGCCGCCGATACCGCCCTCGCCGCCTGTACCTCCGACGCCGCCCTCGCCTCCGGTACCTCCGGTTCCGCCTTCGCCTCCGGTGCCGCCAGTCCCGCCGACGCCGCCTATGCCTCCGACGCCGCCGGAGCCGCCCGTTCCTCCGAGCCCGCCGATGCCTCCCGCACCGCCTATGCCTCCTTCGCCGCCCTCGCCGCCTATGCCGCCCTCGCCGCCTATGCCGCCCTCGCCTCCTTCGCCGCCGATACCGCCGCGGCCGCCCGTGCCGCCCGTGCCTCCGACGCCGCCGTCGCCGCCGCGCACCGTCAGCTCGATATCGTCCGGCGTCTGCGGCTCGTCTATCGTCTTGATGACCCCGGAGTCATACGTGTTCGTGCTGCCCAGAAGCCGCCCGAGCTCCACCGTCTGCCCGGAGGCGACGAACAACTCCTGCGCGACGTCAAAGCTCATAGCCCCGGCGACAAGCGTCGTCGGCTGAGTCGTGCGGAGATTTATGTTGTTTGAGAACATCTGCGCGTTGCCGACAACGTCCATCACGACGTACAGATAATCCGCCGCCTGAAACGTCCCCGACGCGTCGCTTATCTGCGGATACGCCACGGCGTACCGCCTGTCGGCGAGCTTCAGCACCGCGCCGCGGCTGAAATCCGTAAATTCCTCGTCGTCCCGCAGCGGCGTTATGCCGCCGTCCGCCGACACGGCGTAGCCGCCCCCGAATACGCGCAGCGCCGTGCCCGTATACGCCAGCGTGTGCGCGCCGAGCGGGTATTGGTCAACGCCGCCCACCGACAGCTTATATCGCCCGTCCTCCCCGCGCGTCACTACGGATTCCTCCGTAAGCTGCGTCGGGATGAACGCGCTGTCGTATATCACCGTGCCCGCCGGGAGCACCGTCCCGGACGGCGCGGCGCGCACGACGTCTAACGCCGCGTAGGCCATCCCCCCCAGCATAACCAGCAGCACGCCCGCGAACGCCGCGAACGCTATCTTTACTCCAGGTTTTAATTTTCGTTTCATATTTGCGTTTCCCCTTTTATTTTTGCTTTTGCTTTTTTCGTGGATCGCGGCACTCAGCCGCGGGATACGAGACTCAGCGTCTCGTAGGGCGTGACGTCATTCTCGTTTTGTCTCAGTTGTATGGTGATTGTGTAGACGCCGGCCGGGACGTCCTGCGGGATCGTATAGTTGTAAACGTCATAGCCCGCCCCGTCTGTTTCCGGTTTAAACATCTCGTCAGTCTCACGACTCAGGGACGTGCCGGAAAAATTGACGCTCTTTTGCGAGTTCGTGGTACCGGAGACGCTCCAGTCGATCCGCTTGAAGGTCTGGTCATTGCTCCCGTCCAGAATGCCGAAGCTTTCCGCGAGGACGAGACGCAGCCGCAGGGAGCTTACCCTGTCTATCGCCGCGAGCGTTTTGTTGACTATGATGCCGTTCGAGTCCGTCGTTTTCTGCTGCTTTTCCGCCACCTTAAAGCCGGAGCAGACCGAAGCCATCGCTTCGTCCTCCGCGGAGTCGCTCCAAAATGAGTCTATGAGCGTCAGGAACTGCGCGCCGCAGCTTTCATCGCTGTCTTTATTGTTTCCATTGTCGTATTTCCCTATATAATCTTCTTCAGATGTGAAGAAATCCTCCCACTCTTTCCTATTCACTTCCGTCCCGTCAACGCCCGTATCGCTCAGGCCGTTGTGATCCATATCGGGCACCGCGAATACGTATAGGAAATATTCCGTATCATCCTTCACCGTGACGCCGTTGACAGTGGGATTTCGATTGTCAGTTATTATCGTCGCGTCGCTGAGCTCAAACGGCTGCTTCGGGACCTCGCCGGAGAATATATCGTCGTCGTACACGGTGTACAGCCGTTTCAGCTTTCCATCGGTTTTATCCTTGTACGCGAAACGCACGGCGTACAGCGCGCCCGCTTTGGTCTGCGTGCCGGTGGAGCTTATTTGGCCCATAAACGAGTATTGCGGGTCGGTGATCGTCACCTGAAACCTTATGGTGTCCGCCGTCGCGGAGGCGACGTATATGTGCGCGCCGTTGTTGCCCGCCGGGTCTATCATAAATTTGAACTCCGCGCTTCCCGCGGGGCTGTTGCCCTCAGTCGCGGTGATCTTCAGCGTGTACGCTACACCCGGTTTAAGCTTTTCACGCTTTGTACTCGGCGTGAGGTCGATTTTCAGCAGGTTGCGGTCTGTCAGCGTTGTGGGGGCGATAAGGATTTTATCGGCCAGCATAGCATCGTGACTGAGCACTTCGGCCGTGCCTTTTTCGTCGTAGATGTCATACTTCAGCGTCACTCCGAAATACCGGCTCATATTGAAGATCAGTTGCAGATATTTATCAAAATACTCGTTGTCGTAATACGTCACGCCCAGCGCGGAGCTGAATTTGACCTCCGTGCCCGTCGTAACGGTATATATCGCCTTTTCCGCCGTCAGCGCGTCGATCAGGGGTACGGGATTGCCGCCGATATTCATATAGAACATGATGTAATAAGTTGTGTCATCTGAGAGGCCCGAGCTGCTACCAAACAGCCCGTCCGCTACAGTCCATTGCGTACCGTCGCTCAGGCTGCCGTCGTAGTCGCCCTTCGTTTTCGGGGCTCCGACGCCTGTGGACTTCTCTTTCAATATCATAAAAAGTTCTTCGGTATAGTTCGTGGCAAAGAGCTGCGCGTCAGCGAGATTCTGATAGATTCTCGCGCCGACCTTATAGGCATTGCTGTTGTCGGGCGTCGCCTGAGTGTAGCCGTTGACCTCATAGTCGTTGATCTGAATACTATACTGCGCGGATGTGAAGCTCGGAACGCCGAGAAGCTTGATCGTGGGCGTCATCGTCGTGACCTCGCCCTTGCCCGTTTTTCCAGATGTGTCTGTGCCATACTGACTGGCGGAGTCAAACGTAAGCTCATACGTCGCGGCGTACTTGGGTACGGTGTACTGATTTGTCAGCGAGTCCGCGACGTTGCTGCCGCCTGTGTCAACGCCGAGGCGCGCCGGGTAAAGATATCTGCCCAGATTTTGCTCCGTCAGATATTTCGTCGCCAAATATTCTTTCCGGTCGTTCAGCACTCCGGTAGCCGGGTTCTTGTACGTGTCGGCGACGGTCGCCCGGAGCTGCTCCGTAGTGAATGCATTGCTGCGGGTCATCGCGCCGCCGGACGGGTACACCGACGTTCCGCTGACGTTATTGTAGTAGCTGAAAAACCCAAGCTCGTCGTTCCTGTTGACGTTTTGCAGCCCGAATACAGTATTTACATCATCTGCGGCTTTCCAGCCCTGCGTCCCGCCGTCGTACAGCAGCTCCGCCGTCACGTGGAACGACTTGCCGGTGCTCAGAAATTCGGAGCCGAGCGCGCCCGTCGTGACCTTCGCCTCATAGACTCCGGAAAGCCCCCACGTCACCGGCGCGTGTATGACCTTCGTCACGTTGCTGGAATCGGCCGCATTGCTCTGGTCGTCCCAAAGCGTGTAGGTCAGCTTCAGCTCGAACGCCCGTTCCCCCAGTATCTGGGCGGCATCGTAGGCGCCCGTATTCGTCGGCGTGAGCTTATAGAGGATATAGTTTCTGTCGAGGTAGCCCATCTGGGTCAGATAAACGACCTTGTCGTTTCCGGTCTGGCTGAAATAGTCTCCCCAGGCGTAGTCCAACGGCACGCGGCAGAGATAAAATTTCGTGTCCTCGTCCGCGTAGGCGGTGCCCGCTTTCAGCGTGTTCATAATGTCCGTATAATCCACGGCATAGTCGTTGACGGTCACGTAAGGCTCGAGCAGCGCGAGCGCGTCCTGCGTTACGCCTTCGTAGGGTATCCGTACGCGGAACCAGCCGGTGCTGCCGCTTTCTGTGACCGGCGCGGGGTTTGTACCTGCTTGATCATAAATCGGTATTGACGAAGTCCCGTTATTGACGGTCTTATAGATGATCTGTGTTTGGGTGGAACCCGGAGCGGCAACGATCGCGCCGTCAAAGTCGCGGTATTTGAAATCGATCAGGAGCGCTCCCGTGGACGCGCCTCCTCCGCCCGAGGCCGCAGCCGCGTTCTCCGTATCGTAGACGTAGCTGTGGAAGTCCGGCGCCACCTTTGGCGCTTCGCACATCCCGGAGTTCAGCACATACGCCACGTCAAGACCTATGGGCTTGCCATACTGCTGGCCCGCGCCGTAGCGCGTGCGGTATTCGGCATACGCTTTCGCCTTATACGGATACACCGACACGGAGTCGCTGCTGCCGCCCGTCGTGTATTCAACGGTGTACGCGAACACATATCTGTACCCGCGCCCCATTCCGCTTGAGAGAGTACCCGCCGGACCCGTCGGATCCCCGGCGTAATAGACCATCATTCCGTTGTGGCGCACGGGCCCTACGCCGTTTGCGGAGGTATCGACCAAATCAGTGGTATTACCGTCGTCTCCGTCTTTTTGCGTCTCCGTTTTGCTTCCGTTGAAGATTATCGCCACGCCGGGAGCCGCGGCGCTGGAATTGTCGAACGGCTGCGTCATCTGCATAATAATGTTCGCGCCGCTCTTGCTTGCCTGAGCGGGATCTTCCGTATCCATATCCAGCGGGTCTTTTCTGTTGCTGACGATCGTGTTATAAAAGTCCCTGTACTCCATCGCGTAATACGTGATGCGGCGGCCCAGGCGCTGCTCGTTGTCGTAATTCGCCTGCAGGGTATAGCCTATGATCGTGTCGTCCGGCAGATTTCGATCCACGATCACGCCCGCGGCGCTTAAATCGCCGACTGATACGCCGTAAAGACTCGCGTTCTTTTTCAAGATCGGCGTCGCGGTCACGCCGCCCTGTGCGCCCTGCACGAGGTCGGGCGGCATCGGCGTCGCCTGGATCGGGTTTGTCTGATTTTCCATCGTGAACGTGTTCACATAGCCGAGATTCATGTTGTACGTCTGATCCGTGACGCCGCTGACGGCAAGGGTATAGTCGGTGGCGGCGTTCAGCGACGGGTTGCCGAAGTCCTGCTCCGTTATTGTATAGCCGGCGTCGCTGTAGAGCTTATCGATTATGCTATTGGAGCCTTGGTTGTCTGTTTGATCGTATGTCCTGCTGGCGATGAGGCGCTTGCCCGCGCCCGTGCCGCTGTACAGGTCTACGGTCACGCTGCCCTGTTGAAGCTGGGTTTCCGCGTAATCCTCCGTCTGTTGGTCGGCGGCCACAGGGGCGAGCTTCAGGTTGCTTGCGATGGAGCTTTGCGCCCCCATATCGTTGGCCCAGTTCGCCTGAACAACGGCGGCGTCAGTTGAGCGGAAGCTGACGGAGCCTATTGTGCGCAGTACGGAACCGGTGTCGTCTCCAAGGTTTAGCCAGCCGCGCACCGTTATCGTATACTTCGTGTTTTTGTAAAGGTTTTTGAGAGAGAGGTTTATCGTCAGGTCGTTCGCAGACCCCGAGACGGGTACCGCTTCCGCCGTCCATCGGCCGCCCGGGTTGACAGTGTCTGCACCGGGATTTTGGAATATTGTGTTTATAGCAGTCATCGAAGGCGTTTCATCATATGCCACCCCATCGCCGTAAATCTCGAGCGAGAGCTGATTCGTCGGGGATAGCGTTATTCCGGAACTGGCGTCTAAATCTATTGTGATCGTGCCCGCCATATAGTTATATCCCGTTCCTGTCGCGCCGCCGGTGCTGCTGCCGTCAACAGTCAACGTCAGCTTGGGCATCGAGTCGCCCTTCGCGATGACGGGATCGCTCGTGCCGAGCTGTGTTGTGAGCGTTTTTTCGTTGTCGTAATATTTCATCGTCACGCCGAACGTGTAGCTCGTTCCCTGCGTCAAGCCGTTTGGACCGAGGAAAAAGCTGACGGGGCCGGAGGCGTTTGCCGCGACGGTGCGCTCCGCGACGGCTTTGTTTCCCTCGTACACGGTGTAGACATACTCCGTCACAGCCGCGTGCGTGTCCTTTACGTCGGGACGGGTCACCTCGAACGCACCCGTGACGCGGTTGTAGTTGACTGAGGGAATTTGCCCCGTGAGCGTTTTTTCGGGCGGCAGCTTCAGCGTCATCAGGTCAAGCTGCTGATTTGTCAGCGTCTTCACCGGCCCCGTATCTACTATTACCCGCGCTATGTAGTGTGTGTTGGCCTCCAGCTCCGGAAACAGTAACGGCGCCGCATATATGTCGCTGGGACTTGTGCCCGCTATAGGCTGGTCGCCTTTTTTAGTATAGGTTATGCTTCCGTTGCCTGTATAATCTATTGTGAACATGGCGGTATAGTCGGCTGTGGCGGCTTGTGAATACACGGCGTTCTGAGCGGGCGTCAGCAGCGCGACCGTTACGGTCTTTACGACGCTCTGATACTCCGCGCCGATACTCGCGAGCACCGTCAGCGACGCCGTCGTAGGATCGCCGGAGCTTTGCCCCGCTTCAAGCTTCGATTCCTCTTTTGACAAAAACGCGCCCGTGGAGTCCGTATAAAACGCGCGGTTGATAAACTCGCGCTGGAATATGGTGTCGTTCGCCATATAGTACGCCTTGACGGAGAGGACGTAGCGCGTGTCCGGCGCGAGATTTTCTGTAGGATTGAGCGCGAAGTAGTAAACGTCCTGCTGACCCTCGCCGAACGCTTTGGCGAAGTTTCCGCCGCCGATGCCGGTATCCGTCGTATCCCCCGAAATTTCGCTGGTGTCATAGGTGTCGTATGTCTGAAAGCAGTAATACACCTCGCCGGTCGCCGCGTCCGTGACGGTCACGTGCGCGGCGTAATCTGTTTCCAGTTTTGACGTATCTACGCTTTCAATAAGCTTTGCAAGAAAATCTATGGTCTCTTCGTCAACGAATATCCCGCCCGTAAGGGTCGTCGCGGTGACGTTCCATTCCGTGATCGACATATACGGCAGCGCGCTGTTTGTGGAGCCCTCCGCCACCGCGTCTCCGCCCCTTCTTCCGCCCTGGCCGAACGCGCCGGTATCGCCGTCGCCGCCACCCTCGCCGGAACCGCCGTCGCCGCCCTGCGTGCCACGGTCACCCGCTCTGCCGGCTCCGCCGGAGCCGCCGGTCGGGCCGGCTCCGCCCTTGTCGCCGCTTTTTCCGTTTTCGCCGAGCTCGCCGCTCTCTCCCGCTTCTCCGAGCTCGCCCTCCGTTCCGGCGACGCCGAGCTCTCCGGCTTCGCCTACTTCTCCCTTTTCTCCGGCCTCGCCGAGCTCGCCGGCTTCGCCCGCCTGCCCGGCTTCGCCGGATTCTCCGCCCTCGCCGTTCTGGCCGTTTATCGCCTCGATGTTCAGCTCGGGGACTATCTGCCGCCGCAGCTCCGCTTTGGTGAGGACGATGGCGTCGTCCGCGCTTACGGCGAGCTTCGTCACCGATATCTTGTGCGCCCCGCCGTCAACGATTTGCGTCATGGGGTATACGCGCACGCCGCCGGACGTTTCTATGTACGTCTCGTTTGATATCGTGGTCCAGAGGTTTTCCGTCGTCAGAAGCTGGGCTATGCCGTCGTCCGTGACGCTTACCTTTACGTAGCCCTCCGCCGCGCGCTCGTCCGTGTCGGAGAAGTGGACGGTGAGCGATTGCGACTGGATAAGATATTTGCCGTCGGACAGCTTCCAGAGGTTTTCCCCGAAGCTCACTGCGCCGCTTGACGTCTGCGCCGTGTATGACGAGCCGGCGGCCGTTATCGGCAGCCCGGCTGATATGTAATAGTTGTTTATGAAGTTGTCGGACATATCGTCAAAGTCGAGCAGGACGCCGCCCGACAGCGCCATAACGCCGCCGTCGTCGAGATGGACGAAGCTGTCCTGCGGGACCGTCACGCGCCCGCCGTCCGCCGACGTGAACGCGACGCTGCCTAACCGCGACACCTGATACGGGTCACCCGTGGCGAACGCCAGCCGCTTCACCTCCGTACCATCCCCTTGCAGGACGTAGCCGGAGCTCTCGAAGTGAGATTTTTCGGCCTGAGTCCTCAGCACCCCGAGCCCCACGAGCCCCACCGCCGCCGACAGCGCGACGGACACAATTGCGAGCAGTATTTTTTTCATAACGATTTTTGCCTCCCGAATGAAGTTGCGGTTTATACGCGAGCAGGCCTGCTCGCGCGCGCGGATTAAGATTAAATTACTCTTGCGGACGCCGGCGGATACAAAAGTACACTTTTTTATCCGGAACGTGTTGACAGCCGAGGTTTTACTTGGTATAATTTTTTGTCCCTCACTGTCTTAATGCTGGCGCGCCTTGTTTTTTTGGCGCCGGCGGCGTTTTGCGGTCGTGGGAAACCGCCGGTATACGCTTCCGGGATTTCCTCCGGAAAAAGGCTGTATTTCCCCGGATACAAAAGCGTACTTTAGTATCCGTTCTTTAGCTGTTTTTTCATATCTTGAAAGTTCGTAATACAAAAAATCGCGTCCCGCGTTTCTTGAAAAATCCCCGTGCCGCAACGCAAATCCTCGGCGTATGGATCGGCGGGCGGGCGCAGGCGGAGGCGTTCGATTCCCCGCGAAAATTGCAGAAATACCGCGAACTGAATGATTCGCGAAAAAATTTGTTGATACTCCCGCGCGCCCGCTGTATAATAGCCGTAAGAGAAAGGCGGTGAGCGCAATGCCCGAAGATATTGAAGATATTATAGTCCCCGAAATATTGCCGCCCGCATACGACGGGCGGACGTATGATTTAACGCACGGGCGGACACATAGGTCCGCCCCTACAGGGTGTTGCGCCGTAGGGGCGCGATTTATCGCGCCCGGATCGTAAGGTGCGCGCTGCGAGCGGAACAGGGCGCTTGCGGTGGCGGGGAATCTGCTTTTGATGGGACTCTCAGCGGGAGACGTCGCAAAAGCCACCGGGCTGTCCGCCGCCGAGATAGAGGCGTTGCGGCAGTGACGTCGCGAGAACCATAAATAAAGTTATTCTTAATCACCCTTTAATTGACTTTTTAATTTAATTGCTGTAAAATGCCTTCAATACAACACAAGGCGGGTGACGACAATGCGCGAAATCAAGCGCCCCTCGGCGGTTCCGTACTACGGCGCGGCGGCCGGCTGGCTTATCTACGCCCTGCTGTTCCCGATGTACAGGCCTTCGGATTACCTGCGCTTTCTCGCGGCGGGCTTTATCGCGTTCCTCATTCTCCGGCTCATTTATCGCGGGACCATTGAGCGCGTGAAGCTGCCGGTCGAAACCGGGGATCCGGACGTGGACGCGCTTTTGCGCGAGGGCGAAGCGGCCTCCGCCGAGATGGAAAGCCTGCGAAGCCGCGTCAGGGACGCAGCTATCAAAGCGAAGCTCGGAGCGCTGATCTCCGTTATCGGCAAGATTTTCGCGGACGTTTCGGAGGATGCCGGCGATTACCGTCAGGTGCGCCGCTTCGCGGATTTTTATCTTCCGACGATATTGAAGCTGCTGCGCGCGTATGAGCGCTTTGAGGCCTCCGGCGGCGCCGGAGAAACCGTCGTCGGGACCTTGGCCCGAATATCGGGCGCGCTGGACTCCATCCTCGCAAGCTGCGAAAAGCAGTACGACGCGCTGTTCCGCAATCAGGCGTTGGATATTGAGACGGACGTCATCGTGTTAGAGCAGCTTTTGAAAAAAGACGGCCTCACGGACGGCGGGCTTGAGGTCTCGCGCGAGTCCGCCGGGGCCTGAAAGATAAACCGAAAACCGAACAAATAAAAGGAGTAATGTAAAAAATGGCGGAAAACACTGCTTACACACCCACGCTGACACTGAGTCCGGACGCGGCGCTCGCGGCGGCACAGCCGGAGACGGAGAAGCTCGAACTCGCGGCTTCTGTCGGAGAGACGCCGGTCGCGGCGTCCGCGACAAAGTTAGACATTTCACAGCTCACGGAGGCCGAGCGGCGTCAGGTGCTCGATTTTTCACAAAAGATCGACATCACGGATACGAACGCGATCCTGACCTACGGCGCGGCGGGCCAGCGCAACATCTCGGAATTCTCGGAAAGCACGCTGAGGTCCGTGCGCACGAAGGATATGGGCGAGGTCGGCGATATGCTCTCCAGCCTCGTCGTGCAGCTAAAGGGCTTCGACTACGGCGAGGAAGAGAAAAAAGGCATTTTCGGCCTCAAGAAAAAAGTGCAAAACCGCATCGCGACTATCAAGGCGGAGTACGACAAGGCCGAGGTGAACGTCGATAAGATCGCCGCCGCGCTCGAGCAGCATCAGGTGACGCTCCTGAAGGACGCCGCCATGCTCGATAAGATGTACGATATAAATCAGGATTATTTCAAAGAGCTCACAATGTACATCCTCGCCGGCAAGCAAAAGCTTGAGGAGTGCCGGAACGTCGCTCTCCCGGAGCTTCAGGAAAAAGCGCGCGCGTCAGGGCTGCCCGAGGACGCGCAAAAAGTCAACGACTATATGAATATGATAAACCGCTTCGAGAAGAAGCTGTACGACCTCGAGCTGACGCGTATGATCTCAATACAAATGGCGCCGCAAATCAGGCTCATCCAGAATAACGACAGCCTTATGGTCGAAAAGATACAAACGTCGATCGTAAACACCATCCCGCTCTGGAAGTCCCAGATGGTCCTCGCCCTCGGTATGCACCACGCGCAGCAGGCGATGAACGCGCAGCGCGAGGTGGCGAATATGACGAACGAGCTGCTGCGCAAGAACGCCGAAGCGCTTAAAATGGGCACGATTGAAATCGCCAAGGAGTCCGAGCGCGGCATTGCGGACATCGAAACGCTCGTCGCGACGAACCAAAGCCTGATCGAAACGCTTGAAGAAGTCCGCACGATCCAAATCGAGGGCGCGGAAAAGCGCCGCGCCGCCGAAGCCGAGCTCGGCAGGATAGAGGGCGAATTAAAGCAGAAGCTCCTCTCCCTCAAAAGCCGATGAAAGACAAACTGAAAAACCCGCGCTTCGCGCGCGCCACATCCGTCGCCGTTTTAATTCTCTCGCTTTTTCTCGGCACGACGGTCAGTATAAACCGGCAGGCGCGCCGCATTGAGCAAATGTTTTACGACGGCGTGCCGGACTCAGCGCAGGGATATACGCGCCCGAGTATCAACTCGCAGCTTATTGTCCGCGCGGACGCCGCGCTCGGGCTCATCACGGCGGCGGCGGACAGCGGTGCCGAAAGCGAGATTTCCGACCTGCGCGCCGCGAGGGAAGAGCTGCTTGCCGCCGGTTCCATCGCGGAAAAATCGGCGGCGGACGCGCGGCTCTCCCGCGCTTTCACCGCGCTGCTTAAACGCGTCGAATCCAAGGGCGGAGCTCGCGCCGCGGAGCTTGCCCGCGTATATTCCGAGGAATTTGACGGAACGCTTGGCGTGATTATCTCGTCAGGCTACAACAATGAAGCCAGGGTCGAGTTGATACGCGCCGCCAGAAGCTTCCCCGCGCGCATCTTCGCAATCGACGCTTTTATCAATTATCCCGACCCCTTTTAAGCGCGGGGCGGCATTTCAATAAAATCACAACGCGGAAAGGAATCTGAAGCTATGAAGAAACGCGTATTCGCTTTGCTGCTGGCCGCGCTCGCCGCGGTTTCGCTCGCGATCCCCGCGCTCGCGGTCGTCGAGGCGACTCCGGAATTCTACGTCGCGGACTACGCCGGCGTGCTCACCTCGACGACGAAGGAGAAGATCATATCCTCAAACGCCGATGTAAACGGGCTTGAGGCGCTGTGCGACGGCGCGCAGCTCGTCGTCGTCACGGTGAAATATCTCGACGGGATGTATTCGGACGAATACGCCAAGCAATTGTTCAACGACTGGGGCGTCGGGGACGCCTCCGCCGACAACGGTATGCTTCTCCTGCTCGCGACGGAGGAAAAGAAGGGCTGGCTTGAGGTCGGCTCCGGCATTCGCCCGTACTGGCCCGAGGAGACGATAGACAGCTATCTCGACAGATATTTCTGGGACGATGTGGACGCGGGACGCTACGACGCCGCGGTGAACAAGCTCTTAGAGCCGCTGTTCTCCTGGTACGCCGAGCATTACGGCCTCGATTTTGACGGCGGAGAACCGGACGCCGATATCCCGAACGGCGGTCGTATCCCGGATTACCCGGATACGGATTACTCTCCGCAGCCGAGCCCGGTTTCGAGGATCATACCCTTTTTGCAAGGGTCTTTGATTATAATCGTCATTATCGTATTCATCGTCGCGTACTCGGCGACCGCCGACCACCGCCGTTATAACGCCTACTACACGCACCTCGGAGGGCCGATGCCTCCGTATCATTTCTGGTACGCCTGGGGCGGGCACCGCCCACACAGAGTCTGGTATCACAACGCTCACAACCGCAGGCCGCCGCCGCCCGGCGGACGCGGCCCGGGCGGACCCGGAGGTCCCGGCGGGCGCGGTCCCGGCGGCGGCTTCGGCGGCGGCAACAGCTCCGGGAGAAATAACTCCGGCGGTAACAGCTCGCGCGGCAGCGGTTTTGGCGGCTTCGGCGGGGGCGGAAGGAGCTCCGGCGGCGGCTTCGGAGGCTTTGGCGGCGGAAGCTCCGGAGGCGGAGGCGGCGGTCATTCGGGCGGCGGCGGCGGCAGCGCCGGCGGAGGCGGAGGACGCAGATAGCTCACCTTCATCAAGGAACGGGAAACACTTAAATATTATACTCGGAGGGTAAAAAAATGGCACTATTTGACGACATCAAAAAGAAAGTGAGCGACACCACGCAGGGCGCTGTCAAAGCGACGAGAGAGCTGGCCGAGACCACTCGGCTGAACTCGCAAATCTCAGAGGAGCAGCGCAGGATCTCAAATTTGTATTCGCAGGTCGGCAAGCTGTATTTTGACAAGTACGGGGCCGGCGCGGAGCCGCCGTTCAACGAGCTGTGCGCCGCGATCACCGCGTCAAACGAGCGGATCGAAAAGCTGAAATTAGATATCCAGCTCGTCAAGGGCGTAAAGTGCTGCCCGAGCTGCGGCGCGGACGTCCCTGTTTCGTCGAGCTTTTGCGGCAAGTGCGGCGCCGCGGTCGAGACGCCGCAGCCGCAGCAGGGCGAACGCCCCGCCGGCGAAATAAAGCGCTGCGAAAAATGCGGCGCCGAATTGGAAAGCGGAGCTATGTTCTGCGGCTCCTGCGGTCAGCAGATAGAGTAAATCAGTCAGTATGCGGCGCATTCTCAGCGCCGCCCAGATACTCGCGCAGGACGGCGAGCACCGCTTCGATGGATATCGGCTTTCCGACGTGCCCGTTCATACCGGCGGCGCGGGCGCGCTCAATATCCTCGCGGAACACGTTCGCCGTCATCGCGATTATGGGGACGGCGTTCGCCGCCGGGGTATTGAGCGCGCGTATTTCGCGCGCCGCTTCGTAGCCGTCCATTTCTGGCATTTGGATATCCATAAACACGAGATCGTATTCCTGTCCGCGCTCGCGGAAGATATTTACGGCGGCGCGGCCGTTTTCGGCAAAATCTATGCTCACGCCCGTCGGCGCCAAAAGCGCGGCGAGTATCTCGCGGTTTATCTCCACATCCTCGGCGAGGAGGATGCGGCGGCGCGAGAGGTCGGGCGTTTCGCGCGACGGCTCCCGAACCTCGGCGGCGGCCCCGGCGCTTCCGACGCCGAGCTCGACTTCAAATATAAAGCTCGAGCCCTCGCCCAAAACGGATTCCACCCATATCCGCCCGCGCATAAGCTCAACGATCTGTTTTGAGATCGCAAGCCCCAGCCCCGTGCCGCCGAAGCGCCGCGAGGTCGAGTTGTCCGCCTGCTCGAACGCGGAAAACAGGCGGGAGCGTTGCTCGTCCGTGACTCCGATGCCCGTGTCACGCACCGTGACGCGCAGCCGCGCGGTGGTATGTAAGGGCTGCCGCGGCGGGGCCTCCCGCAGCTCTAAAAGTTCGACCTTTACGGATATCTCGCCGCCGTCCGGCGTGAATTTCACGGCGTTTGAGAGCAGATTAGTTATCACCTGCGCCAGGCGCTGCCTGTCCCCGACAAGGCGCGGCGGCAGCGCGGGGTCAAGCTCCACGTCGAGCCGCTGATGCTTTGCCTCCGCCGTGTGCGCGACGACGCCGGAGACGTCCCGTGCGAGCTGCGTAAGGGAAAACTCCTCCTCGTAGAGCTCTAATTTATTCGCCTCGATCTTTGACATATCGAGCACGTCGTTTATAACGCCGAGCAGATGGGTGGAGGCGTTCGTTATCTTGCGCAGCTCGTCCCGGTGGGCGTCCATATCCCCGGCGCGTGAGAGAAGCTCGGTCATACCAATCACGGCGTTCATAGGAGTGCGCATCTCGTGCGACATCTGGGCGAGAAAATCGCTTTTTGCGCGGGAGGCGAGGTCTGATATCGCCTTTTCGTCCTTGTACATTTCGGAAAGGCCTTTGATGGCGAGGCCGATGAAAAGCGCGGTGTTGAGCACTGAAATGATGTTGTCGCCGTACTGCTGCTTCAGCGTCAGCGGCATTATCAGCCCGTCGTAAAAATAATCGGTCAAATAGCAGCCGACGATTATCGCAAGATGCGAGGCGAGCATGACCCACATCGCCGCGCCGCGCGAGAGCAGCACGATCATTATGACGGTCAGCACGAAATACGCCGCCATCCCGCCGAGCCGCCCGCCGTTCACGAAGAAAAAGAGCGGGAACAGGATATCGCAGAAGCCGATCATAGCGCAGTAGCGGCAAAACGTAAAGCGTCCGGTTTTGTTGGCGAAAAGAAAAAAGCACCCGCTGGAGACGACCATAACGACCTTTATCGCCATTATCGGCCAGTTCGAGCGCTCAATGATATGCCCGACGGTGGAGATCAGCAGGGCTATGAAGCCCACGGAGCACAGCAGATTGAACACGCGATCCTCGAAGCTGAGCTCGCGGCTGAGCAGATATTTTTTCATAAAACGCTTGTAAAGTATCGTGACCGGCATCGCTCGCCCCTCCGTTTTCGGCCCGGATTTTGCTGTAGAGCTCTATTTTATCAT
>JAISAA010000342.1 GCA_031266955.1 Oscillospiraceae bacterium
AAATTCCCGGTGCACGAGATGGCGATGATGATGAGCATAGCGCTGCGCTTCGTGCCGACGCTTATAGAGGAAACGGACAAGATCATGTCCGCGCAAGCCTCACGCGGGGCGGACTTTGAAACAGGCGGGCTGATAAAACGCGCGCGCGCGCTTCTGCCGATATTGGTTCCGCTGTTCATAAGCGCGTTCAGGCGCGCGGACGAGCTGGCGGAAGCTATGGAAAGCCGCTGTTACCACGGCGGCGAGGGGCGCACGCGGATGAAAAAACTCGGTATGAAACGGCGGGATTACTTAGCGCTGCTCGCGGGGGCGGCGGCAGTCGCCGCCGTGGCGCTCGTGAATTTTCTGCCGTGAGGACGCTGGCGTTAAGGCTTGCCTTCGTCGGCACGCGGTATCACGGCTGGCAAGAGCAAGCGTCCGACATCACTGTCGCGGGGACGCTGAAATCCGCCGTACTCCGCGTCTGCCCCGACGCCGAGGGATTGACGGGATGCTCCCGCACAGACGCCGGAGTTCACGCGTTGCGCTACTGCGCAAGCTTCAAAACAAACTCCGCCATCCCGCCCGAGCGCCTGCCCCGCGCGATAAACACTTATCTGCCGCCCGACATCGCCGTCTCTGACGCCGCCGCCGCGCCGGACGGCTTTAACGCCATCCTCTCGTGCGAGAAAAAAGAATACGTGTATAAGATCCAAAACTCGCGGCTGCGGAACCCGTTTCTGGTCGGGCGGGCATATTTTTACCCGAAAGAGCTGGATGTCGAAAAAATGAGCCGCGCCGCCCGGGACTTCGTCGGCACGCGAGACTTCGCCGCCGTCCGAAGCGTCGGCTCTGAGACGAAAACGACAGTCCGCACCGTCCACCGGTGCGAGGTCGAAAAAAGCGGCGGCGAAGTTACGATCAGCGTATGCGCTGATGGCTTTTTATACAATATGGCGCGCGCGATAGCCGGGACGCTTATCTATGTCTCAGAGGGGAAGATAGCGCCGGACGGGATACCGCGCCTGCTGGAAACGCGCGAGCGGAGCCTCGCGGGGCCGACCGCCCCTCCCGAAGGGCTGTACCTCTCAAAAATATGGTACGGCGGGCAAGTCGGGGAGATGATGAGGGGATGACGAGAAATTGAACCGAACAGTGATAATAACAGACACGCAATACCGCGCCGCCGCGTCGATAGCGCGCGAGCTGGGCCGCGCCGGCTTCCGCGTTCTGGCGGCATACGACGGGGGAGATATTCCTGTTTCCGCGCGATCCCGATACGTTTCCGAGAGAATAAAGCTTGACGCCGGCACATACGCCGATTCGCTTCTCAAGCTGGCGGAACGCGAGGACGCAGTTATATTCCCCGCCGGCGCGCGGACGACGGAAATAATGGCGGCGCGGCACGCCGATTTCTCGCGGTTTTCACTTTTCCCGGACGCGGAAACGCTGCGCCGCGCGAACGACAAGCGGCAGGTCGCGTCCTTAGCGCGCTCCCTCGGCATCCGCACGCCGCGCGAGTTCGACGTATCGGATATTGAATCCGGCTCCGCCGGATTCACCAATATTATCAATACGGGCTTACAGCCTGTCGCGCTCTCGCACGACGTCATTGCTATGGCGCGCCACAGGCGCGACGTCGCCCATTCGGGCGACTTTGACGCCGTTTCATCGTATCCCGCCGTCATAAAATACGTGAACGGCGAAAGCCTTGGCATCGCGGCGGAAAACCGGTACGAGATCGCCCGGAACAGAGCGGAGCTCGACGCCGCGGCGCGTAAAATGGCCCCGAATCCATACTTCGTCAGCGAATATATAACAGGCGCCGGTTACGGCGTATCCGTACTGCTCGACAAAAAACACCGCGCCGTGCGCGTCTTCTGTCACGAAAGGCTGCGCGAATACCCGCTTTCCGGCGGCCCAAGCGTAAAATGCCGTTCCGTATGGAATGAGAATATGGCGCGCGACGCCGTAAAGCTCCTGCGGGCGCTCGACTTCGAGGGCATAGCTATGGTAGAGTTCAAGGGAACGCCGGAGGACTACGCCGTGCTTGAAATAAACCCGCGCGTGTGGGGAAGTTACCCGCTCTCGCATCTCGCCGGCGCGGGCTTCGCCGAAGCCTTCGCGCGCGCGGCGGCGGGGGAGTCATTGCCTGAGCCCGTATCCTCCGAATACAATACGGGCGTCCGAATGCAATACTTCCTCAGCGGCGCGCGGTGGGCCGCGGCCTCGGCGCGTGAGTCAAAAAGCATAATGCCATTACTGCGATACGCCGCCGACATCCTCGACCCGCGGGTAAAACACGGCCTTTGGAGCCGGCGAGACCCGCTGCCGGGGATATGCTATCTGTTGAAGATGGCGCGGCGCGGGAACGGATCACGGCAGGGGCCGGGGAAACCCCTCCGCCCCCTGCGGGGGCGCCTCCCCTGTGAGGGGAGGCACAACCCCCGCCCCTGCGGGGCACCCCCTTCTGGGAAGGGGGCTTGGGGTCTCCGAGGGACACAGCCCCCTTCTGAGAAGGGGGTGCCCCGCAGGGGCGGGGGTTGTCCCCTGTGCCTCGACCTACACACCCACTCCAACTACTCCCACGACGGTGTTTCCACCCCCCGCGAAATAATCGCCGCCGCGCTGGCGGCGGGTCTCGACGGCGTCGCGATATGCGACCACAACATATTTCGGGCATACGATGAGGCTAAAGCGCTTGCCCCAGAGGGCTTCGTCGTCATCCCCGGCGTAGAATACTCAACGGATTTCGGGCACGTGCTCGCCCTTTTCGTCTCAGGGATATATAATGTGAAGTATGGTGAGCGCGGACTGTGTTCTTTATCCGAATTGCGCGCGGCGGCGGACGCGGACGGCGCGTTGCTCGTCGCCGCGCACCCGTTCAGGCACCGTGGCATTGAATCCGGCTCCGCCGGATTCACCAATATTACCAATACGGGCCTACGGCCCGGAGTCGCCCATTCGGGCGACACGCCGCCGCCGGAGCTATTCGAGCTGACGGACGGCGTCGAGACGCTGAATTCACGCGACGACGCGCGGGAACCGCAAAACGAAGCCAAAGCAATAGCCGCCGCCGAAAAATACGGCAAATTCATAATCGGAGGCAGCGACGCGCACATCCCGCGCGAAATAGGCGCGCGCTTCACGGTCTTGCCCGCCGAAACAGAGCGAACGCCCGAAGCCGTCCGCGCCGCGCTGATAAACCGGCTCTCGTCAGCCGGAGGCCCCGGCGGACGCCTCATCGATCAAGCGACGGCCAAGCTCCGCCGGACATCAATTAAACGGCTTCCGAAAGACATTGCGCGCATCATATACTACACTCTTGAAAGATTGGTGATAAAATGGCACTGAACATCCCCGGCTACACGCTGCTCAGAAAGGCAAACGGAGTGCTCAAACGCATCCGAAACGAGCAGCGCGGCCTCATCCTGACGCCCTCGCGCAGAATCGCTCGCGTCGCGCCGCCCGGAGAACGCATCGTAGCTATGACCTTCGACGACGGCCCGACAAAAATGCCGCCATCGAGAGGGACAATCCCCGATAACGGGCGGGTGTGGACACCCGCCCCTACGACGGGGGACGCGCCAACGTCCGTAGGGGGCGGTGTCCACACCGCCCCGCCGTCTCCGTACACAGCATCCCCCCCGTCCCCCGATTCCGCCGGCGGCGCCGGCCTGACCGAACACCTTTTATCCGTCTTAAAAGAGTTCGGCGCGAGGGGGACTTTTGACGTTGTGGGCTCCACCGCGGAAAACTATCCCGACGCGGCGGGCGAGCCGGGAGGACAATACGTTTTTGGGAAGAAATACGACCATTACGCCGCTTTCGGACTGGACGACATGGCCGGCGCGCAGGCCTGCCAGGACCTTATCCGCCGCATAGCGCGCGAAGGTCACGAGCTCACGAACCACACATACCGCCACATAATTTACGGCAAATCCCGCGCGATGTACTCCAGCCGAGTAACGATGTCCGGCCTCGCCGAAGCCGTCGCCGACCTAAAGCGCCTGCACACCTTAATATACGAACTGACAAAAATCGAGATGCGTTTCACCCGCCCGCCGCATTACGTGGACAAAATGCCCGACGGTCACACGTCGTTCAACGCCTGCGAGGCAATGGGATATCACTATTTGTCAGCGAGCTTCGACGGCGGGGGATACCTGCCCAGCGCCGCGAGCTACGCCGAAACAGTCGAGGCAATGGTCCGCCCGATGCGCGAGGCGCTGGAAGCCGACCCGTCCTGCCTCGCGGGCCAGATCATATTCCAAAAAGACGGCTATAATATGTCAAAGCACACGCCGATAGCCGACGCGCTTAAATTGCACTTAGAGCTGCTTGAAAAGTACGGCTACCGCGTCATAACGGTGAGCGAGCTCGTCGCCCGCTCACCCTTCGAGGATGTGCGCCCCGCGCATGACTGCTTCGAGGCCGTCCGAGAGCTCGACAAGGCCGGTTTCATAACCGGATTCAGGAATAATAGATTCTACCCGGATCGCGCGATGACAAGAGGGGAGCTAAACACGGTCATTGCGACGCCCGTGTTTAATTTAACGGGCGATGCGCGCCCGGGGAACGCGAGCGCCGCGCACATTAGTGCGCGGACGTATGATTTAACGGGCGATGCGCGCCCGGGGAACGCGTCCGCGGACGCGACGGGGGAGGCTGTCCCATCAAGGCGCAGCCGCGCAATAAAAATCGACAAGAAAGACCAAGCGTCCGTGAAGCAAATATCGGCGCGGGCGTCAGAAGTTTTTGATAAAACGGAGGGGCAGCCGGCATCCAATAAGCGCGGAGACGTCGCCGTATGGTTGCACAAGCTCACGGTGTTAAACGGCCTTTGCTGACGCGCCGGTGTCACGTAAATTTTTTCGGATACGCCCGGATTTTTTCGCAGAAAAAAGGGAAAAGCGCCGCCGCTGCGTATTATATAAATATGAAAGATAAATTGGCATTGCCGCGCGTACTGCGCGAAGAGCTCGAACGGAATACGCTTTCCCCGCTCGCCGCGTTCGCGGAGAGCTCGCGCGGACGCGGAACGCCGGAAACGGAGTGCGATCTACGGACGTGCTTTCAGCGCGACGCGGACAGGCTGACGCACAGCAAATCCTTCAGGAGGCTGATACATAAAACTCAGGTTTTCCTGAATCCGGAGGGCGACCACTACCGCACGCGGCTGACGCACACGCTTGAGGTCTCGCGCATAGCGCGGACGATTTCCCGCGCGCTCAGGCTCAACGAAGACCTGACGGAGGCGATAGCGATCGGGCACGATCTCGG
>JAISAA010000295.1 GCA_031266955.1 Oscillospiraceae bacterium
AAGGCGCGCCGGTTCAACAGATTTGTCAGGCCGTCGTGCTCCGCCATTTGCGTTATTTCGTCCATCAGCTCCCGGACGGGGGTGTTGTCGTAGATGGTAATGCAGTTGCAGATCGCGTGGTCATTGTGCATAATAATGTTCGTAGACGTGCGGTAATGCTTTGTCCCGGACTCCGTTTCCAGAGAGAACTCCTGCAAGGTCCCATCGACCGGGTCCCATAAAATCGTATCCATATCCGGCACCGGCAAGCCGACAGTCGCGTATTCAAGCGCCGGGAACAGCCGCTTTGCGGCGCGGTTCGCGTCCAGAAATCCGCCGTTTGGGTCGATCAGGATAAAGCCGTCCTGCATATTCTCCACAATTTCCTCTCTCGCCAGCGGGGCGATCTGAAAAATCCCCGTAAACACCAGGGTATACGCGATAATTGTGCCCATGGCGCTCGAGAAGGCGGAGGTCAAGTCGATAGGGAATAAATGCAGAAAAGCGGTCAGAAAATTTCCGAGCACCGGTATCGCCATTGCGATGAGTATGTACATCGAATGCTTTTTGAATAATGTGTCCCGCCTTGAACGACAGATAACGCAGATGATAAAGGCCGCAAGCATTACGCCATACGAGTGGAAGAAATAAACGGTACGGAAAACGGAGCCCGAAAACACCAGCAGGGGCACCGGGTCCGCGGTGAAATAGGATTCCCCGAAATAAATGCCGTTAAAAGGGTAGGTGAAGACCATGATCACCGCGACTACCGGTATAATCAGAACGGAAGCATTAAGCCATGGGCGCTGTTTTATGTCGCAAAAGTCCATAATGAAAAACAACATCATCGAAGAAACAAAGGCGGCGCCCAGATACTGCACGCGGGCTCCCTGTAAAAGCTCGGCTTGATCGGAGGCCAGATGCTGCAACAGAAAGCCCAAGGCATAGATACAGGAGGCGAGCAGGAACAACGTAAAAAAGCGCAAATGCTTTACCTTACGTTTGAAGATCGCCATAATCAAATCAGCCAATAATACTCCGAAAGAGAACGTATAGACAACCAAACCCGCTATATACATATAAAAAAACTCAACCTTTCCCGCTCCCGCTTCACCCGACGAAAACGCTGTCACATCCGGGCAAGCCCGGATGTGATTTGCGATTGGGGACTCCCCAATCGCAAATGCGGCCCCGCTACTGGAATATGCGATTTTACGCCGCTGCACTGGAATATGAAACCATTATAGCTTGTTTTTGTTACTTGTCAAGCCTTTTCTGCAAAAATTTTTCTGAATTTGAAAATTTTTTTGAAATACCCAAAATGGCAAACGGGCTTTCGTTCTATGCTTGACGGCAACGGCGTCGGGGTGTATACTGCGGCGGCGAGCCGGAAATGTTTTCTGTAAATATCTCCGCTCGGAATAAAAGACTGCGGCAGGTGATAATTGTGCTAAAGGCCCGTCCGCCCTGTTAGGCGGCAACATACAATAAACCGCGTGCGCCGCCCGTTTTATCTTCAAATCAAGCTATTATGATTTTGAAAGGAAGATAAAAATGGGCTATATGAGTAATGTCAAAAAGCAATATTGGATCTCGTTTTTTCACTCGCTGATACCGGCGTATGTGATCGAGCGCTTGTTCAACTTTCAGCGCGGTATGAACGTGCAGACGATCGTTTACGCGGAAATTATATACGCGTTTACGGTGACGGTTTTTGAAATTCCGTCCGGGATAATGGCCGACAGCTTCGGGCGGAAGCGGATGCTTGTGATATCCGGCGTTCTGGCCGCGGCGGAGCTTTTGCTTGTGCTGTTCGCGCACAGCTTTTTGCAATTTGCCGCCGCCATTTTTCTGGCGGGAGTGAGCACGGCGTTTTCAAGCGGAAGCGAAAACGCGTTGCTTTACGATTCGCTTTTGCACGAGGGCAGACAGGACGATTTTGAAAAGCTTTTGGGGCGCTTGTCCGCCGTCGATTTTATCGGTTCGACGGCAGCCGCGCTCGGCGGCGGAGTTCTGGCGAATTTCTTTGATTACGAATTCAATTATATAATTTCGATTTTCAGTATGTGCACCGCGGCTGCCGTCGCGCTGACGCTTAAAGAACCGCCGGTTCTGACGAAGTCCGAGAGCGAAATTTCCGGCGCGGCGCGATACGCGAAGCAAGCGGTGTCGGTTTTCAGATCGCAGCCGACGGTGCTGCTGTTTTGTCTGACCGGCGCGGTTTTGGGCGCTTGTATGACTTATCTTGACGAGTTCTGGCAGGTCGTTTCAGACAATGTCGGTATTCCTGTGATGCTCTTCGGCGCGATCGGCGTTTCGTTCGGGGCGGTCAGGACGCCGGGCGCTCTGCTCGCGCACAAGCTGAAAGAAAAATTCGGGTACAGGCGTATTCTGACTTGTTTAATCGCCGTCAGCGCGGTCGGATACGCCGCTGTTTTCTTTGTGAGAAACGCGTTCTGCCTAGTTCCTATGCTGCCGGCGGCGCTTGCCGCGGGGATAGCGGATCCGCTCGTCGCCGGGTATCTGCACCGGCACACTGACAGTGATATACGCGCGACTGTCGAGTCGTTTTCGTCGTTAGGGTTGCGCGTCGCGGCTGTCGGCGTCGGGCTGCTTTTCGGGCGCATCGCCGCGGAGCGCTCGATTTTTGCGGGATTTTTGGCGTTGGGCGCCGTCTGCTTTGGATATTTGGGTTTGTTTGCGCTCGGCGGCGGAAAATATTTTCGCGGTGAAAAGGAAGAAACAAAACGGAAAGCGGAGCGCCGGAGGTCCCACTCCTAAAAATGACGCGAGCCGTTTTGCGGGCGAGGCTTGCTATTTTGTGAAAAATCCGACCGCGAGCACGGCGAGGATTATCAAAAATTCCTCGTCGCCGCTTTCTATGTACAAAAGGAAAAACAGCAGCAGCAGCCCGAGGTCGCCGAGCTCAAGTCCGAGCGGCAAGCTCAGCCCGCGCCGCGCCGCGCGCAGGAATAAGCCGCCCGAGCGCGCCGGCGCGGAGCGTATCGACGGCGCGGGCTCCCCTGGCGGCGCGGGGCCGCCGGAGCGCGGCGCGCCGCTGTCGGCTATTCTGAAAAAGCGCCCCGTGTTGCCGATATATCTTGTCATAAAGCACTTTCTCCGGTAGCGCCGAGCTCCGTTAGCGCGAGCCGGGCGAGCCGGGCGAGCTTCGCCATTTTCGCGGCCTGCTCGATTTTCCCGCGCCGCGTCTCCTTCAAATACGGCGTGAGCGCGCGGAGCAGTGCTTCCTTGTCATTTTTCGCGTTGTATTCGCCCATAAGACGGCCTATCAGTCCGATAGTTTTCGGATCGAGCGCCGAGAGCCACGATTCGGCGGAAGGCGGCGCGCCGCCGGAGCCTGCCTCGTCCGCGCGCGCTTCGCCCGGCGGCACAAGCGCTTTGGCGATCCCCGCGAGCTTTTCAAGCTGCTCCGGGTCGCTCAGCAGCTTATCGAGCGTATCTTGAAAATCACTCATTTCATCAGCTCCCGCAGCTTATCGGCCAGCCGCGCGCCCTCCTCGGTGGACAGCGCGGATTTTACAGCCGCCGCGACGGACGCGAAATCCCCCGATTTCGCCGCGTTTTCGACGTCAGTCTCCGACAGCAGCGCCCGCACGCGTTTGCCGTCCTCCGATGCGGCGAGCCGCTCTAAATCGCCCCGCCGCCCCGCGAGCTTTTTCCCCTCCGGCGTGTTCAAAAAACCGTCCGCGTCAATATTTATACCGTTCATATCGTTCGCATTTTTCGGCATACCAAATCACTCCTCGCTAT
>JAISAA010000011.1 GCA_031266955.1 Oscillospiraceae bacterium
GTGGTTTTCGCTTGCGAAGATTTTACAGCAAATGAACCGGAAATGCAATAGAGAAAAATAGTTTTTTTGTGTCAGCGGATAAAATTCGTACCGACGCGCGGCTCCGGCTCCGGAAACGCGATCCCGGCGTCCCGCCCGGCCTTGATACACTTCATAAGCCAGGCCATATTATTGGCGAGCGTGCGCATTATCTGCATCCCCTCGAGATCGCGCCTGACCTCGTCCGGCGTGTTGCCGTGAACCCCGTTCCAGTATTGGCTGCTGACGACCGGCATTTGAGAAATGGTGAAGTATTTATTCAGCCTGTCGTGAGCGGACGCATTTCCGCCGCGGCGGCAGCTTACGATAGCGGCGGCGGGCTTGCCGGCGAAGCTGTCCTTGGCGAAAAACACGCGGTCGAGCAGAGAGCTTAAATTCCCGGCTATACCGGCGTAATGCACCGGGCTTCCGATTATAACGCCGTCCGCGTCCTTGATTTTCGCGATGACCTCGGCGGCCTCGCCGCCCTGCGTGCATTGATTGGGCTCTCTCCGACAGCCTCCGCAGGCGACGCAGCCGGCGAGGGGCTTAGCGCCGATCTGCCAGATTTCGCAGCCGACCTCGTGGCGGTCCAACTGCCGGGCGATCTCGTCTAACGCGGTGTAAGTGCAGCCGTTCGCGTGTGGGCTGCCGTTCAGCAAGAATACTTTCATATAGCGGCCTCCTTATAATAATAGTATTACGGACGCTTCCTTTATATATATTCTTGGGAAGAAAGTCAAGAATAAAATTTTTGTGCGCCGCCGCCCGTCGTCTCTTTGCACGCCAACAAAAAATCCCCCGCCGTTTGTTTTGGCGGAGGATTTTTTTGATTTTCTCTCACGGCACAAACGCCTCGACAATGTCGCCGAAATGTCCTTTTCTGCGGTTTTACGCCCATTTCTTGTCGATGAACACAAAATCCTTTTCGTAGCTGCCGAGCTTTGTGAGGGCGACTATCCAGTCCACGAGCGCCCATACTCCAAGTCCGCCGCAGGTGATGAGCTTGAGAATGCCGAGGCCGACTTGGCCTCTCATAAATCTGTCTACGCCGAACTCTGAAAACAGGAATGTTCCGACCCACGTGAAGACGTGCTTGTTTATGCGCTTTTCCATCTGTTCTCTCCTTGTGCGTTAAAATAAGTCCACTTCCCATTGGAATGTACTGCCGTCATAAATTACGCTGACGGTAATTTGCTCCGACTCGCCTTCAAGCGAGATTGTTATCAGCCCGCTGTACTCGTTTCCGCCTTTGGAGACGAGTTGCAAATCCTTGTCCACTGTTATCCCCAGCCCGAGCTCGTCGTTCCAATTTTCAAGCATACTCGCCTGAACCTCTTTTGCCAGCCGCTCCGTTGACATTTTTCCTCTGCAGCTCACTGCGAGCGCGATACACAGCAACAGCAGCAGCGCTATTGTTATTTTGCGTGTTTTCTGTCTGCGCATACATTAAAACCTCTTTATCATTTCGTCAGCCGATTTTGCGCTCCGGCTTCTTGTCGCAAGTCTCGTCGGGTGCGCACTTGTCTTTGCTGCGTTCTCTGTTGATTGGAGCGCCCAGCTTAACGGCGCGGTCGGTTTTCGGGAACCAGTCCCATTTGGCTGTCAGTTGAAGCAGTTTCGCGGCGTTCCGGTCAACGCTGTAGCTTCTCGGTGATTTATTGAACAGCTCGCGTAAGCCGAGCTGCTTTTCAACCTCCCGCCCCCGCGCGTCGCCGCACTTGTCGCCCCAGTAGACAAAGCGGTGCGACGTCAAGACGTATTTGCCGCCTATGTCGTTTTCTATCGTCGCGGCGTCGTGCTTTACGGTGCAAACAAGCGTTCCGTTAACGACGGTATAGCAGTCGTCCTTACGCCCGCGGGCTTGTCCGTTTTCGGCAAAGTATTGCGTCATCGGCACGGCGTCGTCGAGCTTTGCCATATAGACGGGCATATATTCCGCGCCGGCAATAGGATTGCCCCAAAGCGACTTGCCGTATACGCCGATCACGTACACGTCGTTCCCCGCCAAAACCTCTTTCGCGGCGGACAGACGCATCCCCCCGCGCTTGCCGCCCTTGCACAGCGCCAGCGTGAGCATATCGCCGTCAACACACGGCGCGCTGCCGTAGTCGTGCGTCATTACGTAGGCGTACAGGACGGTGGCTTTCTTTTCGGTGTTAGCGCAATTTGCTTTTTTACTCATTTTGTTTGGCTCCTTAAAAAACAATTTATTTTCCCCACGGCGCGAGTTTTCGCGCCGTGGGGGGCTATGTAGGCTTACATTTTTGATTTTCCCCTGTTGATATACTGTTTTGGTTGTCTGTGTCGGCTTCAACCGGCGGCGCGGCGGCGGCACCCCCGTTTCCATACGCCAGAGCTGCCGCCGGTATATGCGCCTTTTTGTCACGCCTGCCGCCGTCTATCGCAGAGCCGAGCGCAAGCAGGGAATGTATGAGAATAATAACCCCTCCGGCAAGGTATGTTGCTTTAGCTGACGTCGCCCCGGCAATTTCACCGCTTCGAATAGCCGCCTCGATTTGTATATTGTAAGCGTCTCCGCCGACATATTCTTTATATCCGCCACCGGAGCGCCCTCCGTACATAGAAATAGTGCTGTCGGGTATTTTGACAGTAAGGGAAACTATCACAAGCGCCAAGCCGACAAGCAGTCCAATTACCGCGATGTACTTTTTCATGTTAATACTCTCCTATTTTTTTATTTGAACTCCGAAACGCTTACCTCAACGGATACGATTTCGTTATTCTCATCCGGGAAATAGCTTTCGAACTGCGATGACTCGCCTGAACTGAGCCATTCGCCGGCAGTCACCACGGTCAACGACTTGGTTTCAACGATGTTTCCGTTTGCGTCTTTTCCCGCGGCCGTCACCTTTACGGATGTGCGGCTTTTGTCGCCTTTGTTATAGACGCTGCCCTTGAACCAGACGTTGCCGAGGCTGTCCCTTTCAAGTGTAACGCCGCGCACCTCAAGCGGATTTCTCGCGGTTTCTTCCGCCGCCGCTTTTTTGGCGGCTTCCTCCGCGGCTTTCTTTTCCGCGTCCGCCTTTGCTTTCGCGTCTGAGGCCGCTTTTTCCTCCGCTGCGGCTTTTTCCTTACGGTATTTTACAAGCTCCGTTTCCGCTTGCGTCGCTGCCGCTTTCGCGGCGTCGATTTTCGATTTTTTGTCCTCCGCGAGCCGCTGTGCCTTGCTGTCGTATTCGGCGCGGCGCGCGCGCTCGTCGGCCTCGTATTTCGCGTCGGCGTCGAGCTTGGCTTGCTTTTCGCGCCGCGCGACTTCGGCGGTCAGCTCTGAGTCGTCCAGCCTGCTGATATATCTTATCCGCTGACATTTGCCGTCGTAGAAATATATTTTACCCGAGTTGTCGGCCTGCGGATATTTTACGGTATCGGAATTGTAATCCACGCCCAGACCGTCCGCCGCGTCCGTCTCGTCCGCACGTATAAAGACGGAACCCGATTTCAGGACGTTCCCGTTCTCGTCCATCGAGTACGTCCGCTGAACATTTTGGCTGTTATCGTAATTGGTGCCGTAGCTTGTGCTGCAAACGCCGGTCAGCATATCATATCGGCTTACATTGCCGTAGGACGTTCCCGTTATAACCCCGCGGCTTGCCGAATAACCGCCCGCGGTCATTTCGCCGACAGTAAATTTGCCGGAGCTGCCGATAACTTCTAATTTGACGGCAGTGCCGCTGACGCTGAATGCGCCCCAATGGACGTCATTTCCTCTGTAGGCATTTTGAAAGTTTGCCAGCAGATATAACGTGCCGTTTGTCTCGTCGGGCACGACGGCTATCATCTGAACGTCTTCGAACTTGACGCTTCTGCCGGATTCGTCAGTCATGCCGTGTCCGTCTGATAAGGCCAGCAGCTTTGAGTTGTCCGCTACGCTTACCGCTGTTCCGTTTACAACGGTCTTGAGCTCAAAATCGAACGTTGTCCCAAAGCTATGGTCAATTGAGCCGGAAAGAAAATATATCGCGCCGTTTCCGTCTACCGTCATTCCCTGACAATCGTTGGCGGCTGCGGCGGTGTCCACGGTATACGGCTTCGGGCGCTCTATCGGCTCCGGGCTGTACGCCGGCTGCGGCTTATATTCCGGCAACGCGGCGCCGAGCACTTCCTCCGCATCCGCGCCGACGGCGCCTCCGCTTTTCAGAACGTCAACGAGCAGCTTATCGCTCTTTATATCAACAGCGCCGAGCGCGGCGCATGACACGCCCGCCACATCGCGGCGCAGAAAATTACCGCCGCCGCCCGGATACTGCCCGTCCGTTATGCCGAGCTTGTCCGTCAGTCTGTACGCAATACCGTAGTCAAAGTGCTTACCGTCAACATACCCCAGCGCCCGAAGCACAAGCGTGAGATACATTTCCGAGCTCGTCGTCATATTCCCCTCAAACGTCGTCGCGGTCGTGCCTTTGACGAGATCGTTCGCGTAGGCGTAGCCGACATAGGGCGCCGCCCAGTCCGGAACATCGGTGAACGGCGTCGGCCATTTGCCGCTCTGCGCCTCGGATTCTTCACCGAGCAGACGGACGAGCATGGTCACGGCTTCCGCGCGCGTTAAGACGCGGTCGAGCGCGAAGTCCGGCGTTCCGTCGGCGTTTTTGCCGGCGCCTTGAAAAAGGCCGAGCTCGTAAAGCTTGTCCGCGTCCGTCAGTTCGGTCGCCTCGATGTCAGCCGCCCGTACGCTTTGCGGCATAGCCTCCGCAAGCGACAGTACAGCCGCGAGAGCGAGCGAGAGAGCACCCGCGCGGCGCAGCGCAGTCCGCAAGTTTTTGTTTTTCATATCGATATTCTCCTAATCCGAAAACCCGATGCCAAAACCGATGCCAAGCGAACCTTGCGATGCTCCGCCGGTGAGCATATCGACTTTTTCAAGATAAACCTTCCCGAACCCGCGATAGCCGACATTGTACTTGTCGCCCGGATTGACCGTGGCCGTCGGCTTTCCGAACGAGCCCTTGACGACGACCTGAATTTCCATAGGGGAGAGACATTCAAAGGTCACGGTTTCGCCCTGTCTGCCTTGCGCGATTTCCCTGCCGCCCGAATAGACGTAGCATTTGTTGTTCACTATCTGCCCTTGCCATACCGGGAACCGGATCGACACGCTTTTCGGCGCCGCCGCCAGCGGTACGCCGCATTTCGGACATTGCGGAGCCTTGTCGGACACCTCCGCCGCACATTCCGGACATTTCACCCTCCAACACGCGCGACGAAACAATTTTCGGTTCGTAGTAAGCTAAAATAATATCATTCCAATAGTCGTCGAGGGCAATCCTCAAATCAATTTCCCCGTCGGCTTCAAGAACCTGAATTACTTCACCTCGGAATTTGACCTTTTTGCCGTTATAACTATCGGGATTGCGCGCTAACTGCTCGAAAGTAATGCCGGTTTCATAACCTTTTTTCTCTTCGTCCGCTTTTCGCTTAGCTTCCGCCGCCTCGGCGTCGGCTTTTCTCTTGGCTTCCGCCGCTGCCTCGGCTGCCTTTTTAGCGGCTTCCTCCGCCTCTGCCGCGGCTTTTTCCTCCGCCGCCTTTTGCGCGACTTTCTCCGCCGCGATCCTGTCCGCTTCCGCTTTCGCGGCGGCCGCCGCTTTTTCCTCGTTCGAGAGCGCAAGCCAATCGGCGGTTTCGGCGACAAGCGCGTCGTGCTCTGTTTTGAGTGCGTCATACTGTGTTTGAAGCGTGTCACGTTCTGTTTTCAGCATAGCGCTTTCAGATTGCAAACTGTTCTTTTGTGCGACTACGGAATCGTAATCGTCCTGCGCCACGCCGCAGCCCGTCAAAATCGCCGCGGTAACAAGGATGATCGCTAATAATGCTGTGAATTTTTTCATTTTACTTCCTCCAATTTTTTAATGTAATCGTTTTTCGCCGTAAGCTCGGCGGCGGCCTTTCCTGTGCCGGTATCCTCGGGCATTTTATGACTCGCATTTTCTTTCCCTCCGTTCCAAAATTTTCGCCGTTCAGCACCGCCGAGGTATGTAACATTTTATATTAAATGTTACATACCTCAAAAAGCTCTTGCAAGCAAAGGTTTTTTCGGAGGCCGATAGGCTTGCGCCGCGAGCACAAATCAAATTCCGGAGAGTAAAAGCGTTGCAGGGCAAGCGAAAAAAGCCGATGTAACATTTAATATAAAATGTTACATCGGCTGTCAGCGTCAAGTATTGGGCCACTGGGATTATATTACCACAGGTGGAACGTCCTGTAAAGACATTTTTTTCGTTTTTCCGACAAATTTTGCGCGCGGACGTATGATTTAACGTGCGTGCGCACACGGGGCACGCGCCGCAGGCGCGACGCCACGCCCCCCAATACAGTACGCAAATGACAGTGCCGCGCCCACCGGCTGCAAACAACCCACGTAAGCCCCCCGCGATTCAGAGGTTTCCAAAGGATACTTTCTTTGGTCGTTCTTTCCCCCATTTCTTTCAATAAAGAAATGGGGCGCACGCCGCGCAGGCGAAAAAACTTCGCGACGCCGTGTGTTTAATCATACACGCGCTGCGCATAACTCACGACCCCGCCGACGAATATTTCCGGACGCCCGCCCGCCAAGCCGCCGCGCAAGGCGCGATAAACACGCAGCCCAACAGCGGCAGCATCGCATAAAACCACCCCGAGCCGCCCGTCTTCCCCAGCAGATATTGCAGCGGCAGGTAAGTGAACGTTCCGAACGGTATGATGAACGTGAAAAACACGGAGATCCATTTCGGGAAAATGTTCAGCGGGTAGCTGGCGTGTTCTTTCATCCCGTGGGTGAAAATATTGCCGACCTCAAGCGCGTCGATAGTCCAGAACGCCGCCGCGGCTTGCAGCATATACACGCCGGAGAATATAACGCTCCCGCCGATAAGCATCGTAATAATAATGATGACCCGCGGGAAATCCCAAGCTATATCCGCGCCGGAAATCGCGATCGCGAGCACGACTAAGCTTTGCAGCAGATGCCCGACGCGCTTTATATCAAAGCCCGAGCCGAGCACTTGCAGAGCCGCGCCCCGCGGCCGCACAAGCACGCGGTCGAACGACGCCGTTCTTATCATATTGTCAAATTGGTCGAACCCGCGGGCGACGCACGTCGAGACGGCGAAGCACGCGCCAATCACGGCGTTGCACAAAAACACCTCGTAAACCGTCCAGCCCTTTATGTTCCCGAACCGCCCGAACAAAAAGTACAGACCCGCGAAAAACGTGAACGGCTGTATAAACTGCGCTATCACAGTCATAACAAACGACGCCTTGTACTGGAGCTGCGATTTCAGCAACAGCGAAACGTATTTCATATAAAGCCTCACGAGCTCACCCTCCCTGCACGACGGCAAGCCGCGTCATGCGCTTCATAATAAGCGCGCCCGCGCCCGCCAAAACAAAAATCCAAACAAGCTGCACCGCAACGCCCGTCAGCGCGTCCGCCGTGCCTATATTCCCGGAATACACGCGCAACGGGAAGTCCGCGGTCCACCGGAACGGCAACGCCACACAGACCCGTTGCAGCCACTCCGGCATCAGCGGCAGCGGTATTGTCGAGCCGCCGAAGAATTCGGCGACGGTGCCTAAAATGGCTATTGACCCGATGGGAGACATAGTCTTAAAGACTGATATGTAGATCAGCATAGACATCGAGACGAGCAGAAAAAGCCCCAGAAACAGCGCTGTCACAAACAGCAAAAACGAAACGGCGCTCGCCGGCGGCGCTAAATTGTACGGGCTCGGCAGCAGAAGCGCAATCACGACGATGGGCGGGAACCTCAGCGCCCCCGCCGACAAGCGTTTGGAAAGCAGCTTGACGTACCAGACCGGATACAGCTCGACCGGGCGGCACAGCTCATAGCTTATGCCGCCGGACGTTATCGAGTCAAGCAGCTCAGAATCCCAGTCGTACAGAAAAATGAACGAAATAAAAGCCTGTTGCAGCCAGATGAACGAGACAAGGTCCCGGTAAGGAAACGCGTTTGCGCCTGCCGCGCCGCCGCCCGAATAAAACGCCTGATATATGAAGACAAGCATAGTGCCCCAGAAAAACTGTGTGGTGAGCCCGCCCAGCGCCGCCGCGCGGTATTGCAGGCCGTTCAGCAGACGCACGCGGAGCAGCGAAATATACCGCCTCATATCGAAAGCTCCTTGTACATCCCGGCGATTATCTCCTCGACGGGGCGAACAGCGCCGTCCGCCACGCCGGATTTATCGTATTGCTCTTTCATACGGGCAAAGCCGCCGTCGTACAAAATTTCGCCCCGGCCTATTAAGATCACGCGGTCGCAAAGCGCCTCGACGTCGCCCATATCGTGCGTCGTCAGTACGACGGTCACACCGTTTTCCTTATTGATCCGCTTGATGAAATCGCGGACGGCGACCTTTGAAACGGCGTCCAGCCCGATAGTAGGCTCGTCCAAAAAGAGTACGCTTGGACTGTGCAGAAGCGACGCCGCGATCTCGCACCGCATACGCTGCCCGAGGCTGAGCTGGCGCACGGGCGTGCCGACGAACTCCCCGAGGCTGAATATCCCGCAGAGCTCGTCAAGGTTTTTCCTGTACAAATCGCCGGGGACTTTGTAAATGTCCCGCAGCAGCTCGAACGAATCCATCACGGGAATGTCCCACATAAGCTGCGAGCGCTGGCCGAACACGACGCCGATGTTTTTGACGTGCCGGACGCGATCTTTCCACGGCGTGCGCCCGAGGATCGTGCACTCGCCGCTTGTCGGGACAAGTATTCCGCTCATGATCTTTATCGTGGTGGATTTTCCCGCGCCGTTGGGACCGATGTAACCGACGATTTCGCCGCGTTCGACGGAAAACGAGACGTTTTTCAGAGCCTCGACGTACGCGTATTCGCGCCGCGCGATAGATTTCAGCGCGGCGCGCAAGCCGGGTTCCCGCTTGGCGACCTTGTACGTCTTGGAGATGCTTTGGAATGAAATCATCTTGGACACCTCTTAACTGTATTGATTTTTGTTTTGCGCCGCGGGCGCAGGAAAGGGCATTGTAGCACGGCGGGCGGGGAATGGCAAGCATATTTTTTCATTTTAGCGAAAAAATTTGGATTTTGTTTTATGCGCAAGGCGCCGCCCGCCGCCGTATTCAATGTTTTTATGCGTTTCCGCCGGGAATAC